>NZ_JBZXJM010000013.1:0-19605 GCF_058725725.1 Buchananella sp. 103232
TCCACTAAGCCCTCAATTGGTTCACTAACCTCTCGAAAGGTCGCATAAGTGCTCAACTGGTTGCGCACGCACCCATGATTCCCGGGTCAACGTCCAGAAGACTGGGTAGCCGTCCACGCCCCCACCGGCAAAGAGATCTACGGCCCAGCCGCTGTCGAAGGAACCGAACGAACATTGTCCATGTCTGAATATGTGGAGGAATTTGGCCACGTCATCGACAGGATTGGTGGAGAGTACGGCGATTGGTTTTCCCCAGTCAAGGACGGTAAGGTCTACAGCTTCGAAGCTCGCGCACTTCGCGAAGCAAGCAAAGACCTACCCTACAACCAGCTCACATTCCCTCAGGAACTGCCAGACTTGCAAGTACACGTCTCTCAGGCGGCACCCAACCTTGGCCACCCCGGCGGCGCAATTCAATTGAACTTCGCCGACTCCACCGGAATACTTTCAATGAAGCAACTGAGAAGACTGGGGGTATCAAATTGGTAGATTTCTCGTTTTCAAAACAGTTCACAGATTTAGTGACGTCTGAGCGCCTAAAAGGGCAAATCAGGGAAGGCGATGACGAATACATAGTCTGGACTCCGAGCAGCGTGACTCACGTGGTCAAATGGCAGGATGAAGGATATTGCCATGGAACCTACGAGCGCACGCCACCTCCATCTTTTAGACTGTGCGCAAAAGATTTGACGCTAATTGAGCGGAATCTAGTCGCCGCGCTATGCGATGAGTTCAGATCAGCCGCACAGCTTCCCCTATTTGACGCCTACCACATGGCGCGGAGCGTCAAGGCAGGGTTCGAACCAGTTAGGTTGGATGACCTCCATTACACTCTCCGCGACACCGCTACAGATTACCTGTATCCAATGCGTATAACGGAAGGGTCGAATGAGCCATTAGAGCCTACCTATTTGTCTCATATCGTCACCGTTCCCATCGAGGACCTTTTTGCGGCCTACATGGACCCGAATGGCGCTCCCCTGTTCTCAGAGTTCATCGAGAAGCGCCCACCCCGGTGAGAGACAGCCAAGCCCACGCATCACGTCCCTGCTGTGGCGCGCCGGGGCAGAGCAATCAGATCTCGATGAGGCTCTCCAGGCCGCCGGTCGGTCGGGTGGTCGCCGGTTTGGATCGTTTGGTCCTGCAGGTGTTGGCCCCCGTTTGACTAGCGCCGGGTGGTGGGGTGGTCGGTGCCTCGCGGTGTGTCCACCGTGGTGTGCCGAACTGGTTGTGGGTTGGGGATGGTGTGGTTAGGGTTCTTATCGCCAGTGAGCGTGGGTGCTCTAGTAGAGAGAGAAGGTTGGTTGTTATGGCTAACGCCTATGGTTACACGCCCGAAGAGATGCGTCGTATTGGTAGCCAGTTGGTCTCCATCAAGGCAGAGATCGACGGCAAGGTCCAAGAAGCCCTGGCCGCCGTCAACGGCCTGATCGGTTCTGGTTTCACCACCCAGGCCGCTTCTGGCGCCTACTCCGAACAATTCCAGCAGCTCTCTACCGGGTTGAAGCAGGTCAACGAGAGCATGGAGCCCCTGGGTAACTTCCTGACCCAGTACGCCAACGCGGTTGTGGACATGGACACCCAGATGAGTGCTTCCCTGCGCGGCTAATTCACTGTTTGGCTCTGCCAGCCTCGGGGGCACGCGCGTTATTCGTGTCCCCGGGGCTGGCCTAGTTCAAAGCGAAGGGAGGGTGGTTTTGCAGTCCATCAGGGTTGATGTTGGCGCGCTAGGCACGATTGGGGCCTCGGCTAAGACGATCGCTTTGGAGTTTGAGGGCGCCAACACGAACTCCAACACCATTGCTGGCGCGGTGGGGCATGGGGGTTTGAGTCAGACCGTGCGCGGTTTTGCCCATGACTGGGACGACAAACGCCAAAAGTTCATCGACGCCTTCAAAGCCTTCTCCGAGGCCTCGCTGGCCGTGGCCGATGCCTGGATCAAGTTCGACCAAGACGGCGCCGACACCCTCAACGGCCAAGGCTCTACCGGAGGCGGTAGCGCTGGCGCCGCTGGTGGCGCCACTGGTGGCGGGACTAGCACCCACCCAACAACCTCGATCGCCTAAAGTCCTGAAGGGATTAGTTGTCTATGAGTGCGCGGCCTTCTGACTGGAGCGCCCTAGGATTAGGGGCTGATCCCACCCCGGGGGATGCGGTGGTGGTGCGTGATGGCGCCACCCGGTATCGGGGTGTGGCTGATGCGATCAAGCGTTGCGCCGACAGCCTGCGCACCCTGGAGGCCGGGGCCAGTTCCCGGGCCGAGAGTGTCACGGCGCTGCTTGAGCAGCGCGACACCCTGATCGATGGGATCGGCAAGGCCGAGGGGCGTTACCGCGCGGCCGGGGACGCGCTAGAGACGTACTCGGCGGCGTTGGACCGGGTGCAAACCGACACGCTAAATGCTCTCTATGCGGCTAGGCAGGCTAAGTGGGAGCGCGATGAGGCCCGCGACAACCAGCGCTACTACCAGGACCTGGCCGACGACTACGCGGGTATCGACGATGACAGCGGCTATGGGCATGACCAGCAGGTGCGTTACACGCGGTTAGCGAGATCTGCCAGGCAGGACGCAGATGCCGCGCAAGACCGGATTGATAATCAGGTCCGGGTGGTTGAAAACGCTGTCCGGGAGCGTGACTTAGCCGCGCAGACCGCTATTGATGCCATCCAGGGTGTTACCGCCACCGATGGGCTCAATGACGGCTGGTGGGAGGACTATGGCGCTAAGGTCCTGGGCTGGATCGCCACCATCGCCGAATGGGTCGCCGCCATCGCCGGCATCCTAGCCCTGGCCCTGTGCTGGGTACCTGTACTAGGCCAAGCACTAGCAGTCATCGCCGGCATCGCTGGACTCGTCGCCGCACTAGCCAACATCGGCCTAGCCATCGGCGGGGAAAAGACCTGGGGCGAAGCCCTCCTCTCCATCGCCTACGCCGGCCTAGGCTGCATCGGCCTAGGCGGCCTACGCGGGGCAGTTTCGTCTTTGAAGGCACTGAAGGGTTTTGGTGGGGCACTCAAAGCTGCTGGTGGGATGAAGGGCGCGTTCTTGACCTTTGGGCGTGGGGCTGTCAAGGCGGTAAACACGGGCGCGAGCAAGATCTATGCTGCCGGCAAGACAGCATGGACAGCAACGTCAAAAGCGTTGAACAATGCCGCCGGACGAGTACGCACTGCTGTGAACACAAGGCATCTCTATGTCAGGGGCAAGACCCTCCGCCCTGGAGCCACCGGACGTGACCTATTAAGAACGCGTGCCCCATTTGGGAAACATGAGGGCAGACGAATCAAGAGCGCAGAAGAATGGGCCAGCATACACGCCCCCAACGGCGAAACTATCTACGGCCCAGCCGCTGTCGAAGGAACCGAACGAACATTGTCCATGTCTGATTACGTGGAGGAATTTGGCCACGTCATCGACAGGATTGGCAAGAAAACAGGTAAATGGTTCTCTCCAGTCAAGGACGGTAAGGTCTACAGCTTCGAAGCTCGCGCAGTTGAAGAAGCATGCAAGGACCTACCCTACAACCAGCTCGCATTCCCTCAGGAACTGCCAGACTTGCAAGTACGCATCTCCCAGGCGGCACCCAACCTTGGCCACCCCGGCGGCGCAATACAGCTGCAATTAATTCAGAACGGCAAAGAAGTTTCCATGGCAGATCTAATCGATCTAGGGGTATCAAAATGGTAGAATTTGCATTCTCTAACACTTTCATAAGCCTAGTAACTTCCAGCCAGATCAAGGGCCGGATCGTAGAGCATGATGACCGCTACGAAATTGTGACCCCAGTTAGCGCAACCCATGTTGTCAAACTAGAGGACGGGGAATATTGCCTAGGGAGTTATGAGCGCGCCGACCCACCCTCCTTCACGCTCTACACCACCGACTTGGCACTCGCCGAACGGTATGTAGTATCCGCACTTTGCGACGACCACAGGGAAGATCTTCACTTCCCATCACTAGACTTCTACACCATGGCCCGGAAAATTAAGCCCGGCTTTGAAGCGTTCATGATAAAGGAGCACTACTCAACGCTCCGCGATACACACACCGGTAACTCGTACCCAATCCGCATATACGAGTTTTCGGACAGACCGTTAAAAGCGACCAGACTATCCCATAGCCTCACCGTTCCCATCGAGGAGCTTTTCGCGGCCTACATGGACCCGAATGGCGCTCCCCTGTTCTCAGAATTTATCGAGAAGCGCCCACCCCGGTGAGAGACAGCCAAGCCCACGCATCACGTCCCTGCTGTGGCGCGCCGGGGCAGAGCAATCAGATCTCGATGAGGCTCTCCAGGCCGACGGTCAGACCGCCGCGCCCGGACACGTTGCGCACGGCCAGCAACACGCCGGGCATGTAGCACTCGCGGTCAAAGGTGTCGGTGCGGATGGTGAGCATCTCCCCCGGGTTGCCGAACAGGACCTCCTCGTGGGCCATGAGGCCACGCAGACGCACCGCGTGCACCGGGATGCCGTCCACGCGCGCTCCGCGCGCGCCGTCCGGGTCGGTCTCGGTGGCGTCGGGCACCGCGCCCAGGCCGGCCTGGGCGCGGGCCGTGGCAATCGCGCGCGCGGTAGCCGCAGCGGTGCCGCTCGGGGCGTCCACCTTGGCGGGGTGGTGCAGCTCGATCACCTCTGCGGACTCGAAGAAGCGCGCCGCCTTCGCGGCGAATTGCATGGCCAGCACCGCAGAGAGCGCGAAGTTCGGGGCAATCAGCACCGAGCGCTCGGGCAGGCGCTCCAGGTGCTCGGCCACGCGGGCACGGGAGGCGTCATCCCAGCCGGTGGTGCCCACCACCACGTCGGCTCCAGCATCCAGGACGGCGTGCACGTTAGCCTCCGCGACCGACGGCACGGTGAAGTCCACGACCACCTGCGCGCCGCCCAGCGACTCCTTAGAGATCTGGTCTGCGGCGTCCAGGCGGGCCACCAGCTCCATGTCGGGCGCGCCCTCCACGGCGCGGCAAACAGTAGAACCCATGCGCCCAGCGGCGCCCAACACAGCAACGGCGATAGTCATAGCCGCCAGCCTAGCGAAGGTGAGGCCAGGGCAGCCCAGAGCGTCCCGGCAAATGGGCGCCCGGCCACCCAAAAGCCCGCACCGGCTAATGCTAACCGCGCGCTCCACACCCAAAAGCAGCAGACTCCTAGGCTCGCGCCACCAGCTCCTCCAGGCTTGCTGAGGCACCCACGGGCCCCACCAGGGCGAAGACGCGCGGGGCGGCCCACAGACGGCTGGCCACCGCGGCAACGTCGGCGGCCGTCACCGCCTCCAGGCGCTCCACCATTCGCTCGACCGGGGTGAGGTGTCCATAAACGATCTCGGCGTGCCCAAGCCGGAACATGCGTGCACCGGTGTCCTCCAGGCCCAGCACCAGGGAGCCGCGCAGCTGCCCGCGAGCGCGCGCCATCTCCTCCGCAGTGGGACCCTCGCTGGCCATGGCGTACCACTGCTCGAGCAGGACGGAGGTAACGTCGTGCACCCGGCCCGGCGCGCAGCCCGCATACAGGCCGAAGTGGCCGGAGTCGGAGTAGCGCGAATCGTAGGAGTAGGTGGAGTAGGCCCAGCCGCGCTTCTCCCGCACCTCCTGGAACAGGCGCGAGCTCATGCCGCCGCCCAGCACCGAGAGGAACACGGACATGGGCCAGCGCTGAGTCGTGCCCGCCGCGAACGAGCGCGCCCCCAACACCAGGTGCGCCTGCTCGACGGGCCGGCGCACGCTGCGCACCTGGCTGCTCTCCAGGGCCGGGGCCTGACCGCCCGCGCGGCGGCCGCGCGGCGCTTCCTCTCCCGCCAGCCAACCGCCGCGCTCCAGGGCGCGCGCCACCAGCTCCACCAGCTGGGCGTGGTTGACCGCGCCCGCCGCCACGACCACCAGCTCCGGGGCGTGGTAGACGCGGTCGTAGTGCTCGCGCACCGACTCCCACGCGATCGCCTTCACCGTCTGCGCCGTGCCTCCCACCGGGCGGGCCAGCTCGCCGCCGTGCTGCGCGGCCGCGCAGAACTCCTCGTGGACCACGTCGGTGGGGTCGTCGGCGGCCATCGCCAGCTCGTCCAGGATCACCTCGCGCTCGCGCGCAAACTCCTGGCGGTCCAGCAGGGAGGAGGTCACCATGTCCCCCAGCACCTCCACCGCCAGCGGCAGGTCCACGCCCAGCACGCGCGCGTGGTAGGCCGTGTACTCCTTGCCCGTGGCCGCGTTCAGGTCGCCGCCCACCGCGTCCAGGGTGGCGGCGATCTGCTCTGCGCTGCGCGTGGGCGTGCCCTTGAACAGCAGGTGCTCCAGGAAGTGGGTGGCACCGTGTTCGCCGTCGCGCTCGTCGCGCGAGCCCGCCGCCACCCACATGCCGATTGTCACCGACTGCGCCCCGGGCAGTACCTCGGTGAGCACGCGGGTACCGCCCGGCAGGATGGTGCGCTGCAGCTGCGAGGAGCCGTCCTGGATGGTGAACTCGCTGCCCGCGCCGGTCAGCGGCAGCTCGATCGTGGGCGGGGTGAGCACGCCCCCGCCGGGCTGGACGGAAAGGGAGGGGTCGGACTGGGCGGCCTCGTCGCCGGGCAGAGTGGAAAAACGCACCCCTAGAGTCTATTGGCCCTCCCGCCGGGCGCCTCACCGGAGGCGGCGTTGGTGGCCGACGTCGCACCCGCACCTGTGCGCCCACGCGGCCGGGCAAAGCGGCGGCGCCATAAAACGACAGCGCCGCAAAATTACAGCGCCAGTGGGCGACGTCGGCCACCAGCACCTGCCACCACCGCGCGCCGCAACCACGCAACAAGGAAGCGGGGTGGAACCTTTAAGGCTCCACCCCGCTTACCTACTCACCCGTGCGGGAGCTCAGTCCTCGTTGCGGGTCTTGCGGGTGCGCTGACGCGGACGGCGCTGGCGACGCTCGCCGTCGTCCTCGCCGCGCTCGCCACGCTCGGAGCGACGCTCGGCGCGCTCGGCCTCAGCGGCGGCCTCGGCAGCCAGCTGCTCCTCGGAGAGCACCACGTGCAGGGAGAGCTTGCCGCGCGGGTCGATCTCAGCCAGCTCGACCTCAACCTGGTCACCCACGTTGAGGACCTCCTCCACGGCCTCGACGCGCTTGCCACCCACCAGACGACGGATCTGGGAGATGTGCAGCAGGCCGTCCTTGCCCGGGGCCAGGGAGACGAACGCACCGAAGGTGGTGGTCTTGACCACGGTGCCCACGAAGCGCTCGCCGACCTCCGGCATCATCGGGTTAGCGATGGCGTTGATCGCGGCGCGGGCGGCCTCGGCGGAAGCGCCGTCGGTGGCACCGATGTAGACGGTGCCGTCGTCCTCGATGGTGACCTCGGCGCCGGTGTCCTCCTGGATCTGGTTGATCATCTTGCCCTTCGGGCCGATGACCTCACCGATCTTGTCCACCGGGACCTGCAGGGCGATCACGCGCGGAGCGGTCGGGGCCATCTCCTCGGGGGCGTCGATCACGGAGGTCATGGCGTCCAGGATGGACAGGCGGGCGTCGCGGGCCTGCTCCAGGGCGGCGGCCAGCACGGAGGCCGGGATGCCGGTCAGCTTGGTGTCCAGCTGGATGGCGGTGACGAAGTCGCGGGTACCGGCCACCTTGAAGTCCATGTCACCGAAGGCGTCCTCGGCACCCAGGATGTCGGTGAGCGCGGAGTAGCGGGTCTCGCCGTCGATCTCCTCGCTCATCAGACCCATGGCGATACCGGCGACGGGGGCGCGCAGCGGCACACCGGCGGCCAGCAGGGACAGGGTGGAGGCGCAAACGGAGCCCATGGAGGTGGAGCCGTTGGAGCCCAGGGCCTCGCTCACCTGGCGGATAGCGTAGGGGAACTCCTCGCGGGTGGGCAGCACGGGCACCAGGGCGCGCTCGGCCAGCGCACCGTGGCCGATCTCGCGGCGCTTCGGGGAGCCCACGCGGCCGGTCTCACCGGTGGAGTAGGGCGGGAAGTTGTAGTTGTGCATGTAGCGCTTGCGGGTAACCGGGGTGAGGTTGTCCAGCTGCTGCTCCATGCGCAGCATGTTCAGGGTGGTCACGCCCAGGATCTGGGTCTCGCCACGCTCGAACAGGGCGGAGCCGTGCACGCGGGGCAGCACGTCCACCTCGATGTTGAGGGCGCGGATCGTGGTCAGGTTGCGACCGTCCATGCGCACGCCCTCGGTGAGGACCTTGCGGCGCACCGCAGCCTTGGTGAAGGAGCGGAAGGCGGCCTTGTAGTCCTTGGTCTCCTGCTCGTCCAGCTCACCGAAGGAGGCCAGCACCTCGTCGCGCACGGCGTCGATGGCGTCCTCGCGGGCCTGCTTCTCCACGATGGAGATGGCGGGGGCCAGCTTGTCGCCGGTGGCCTCCTTGACGCGCTCGTACTGCTCGTCGGTGTAGTCCAGGAACAGCGGGAACTCGGCGACCGGCTTGGCGGCAACCTTGGCCAGCTCCACCTGGGCCTCGCACAGGACCTTGATGAAGGGCTTGGCGGCCTCGAGACCCTCAGCCACGACGGTCTCGGTGGGGGCGGGGGCACCGGCCTGCATGAGCTCCCAGGCGTTGTCGGTGGCCTCGGCCTCCACCATCATGATGGCGACGTCCTGGCCCTGCGCGGTCTCAACCACGCGGCCGGCCACGACCATGGAGAACACGGCGCGCTCGAGCTCGCTGAAGCGCGGGAAGGCAACCCACTGGCCGTCGATCAGGGCCACGCGGGTGCCGCCGACCGGGCCGGAGAACGGCAGGCCGGAGAGCTGGGTGGACATGGAGGCGGCGTTGATGGCCACCACGTCGTAGGCGTCGTCGGGGTGCACGGAGAGCACGGTCTCGACAACCTGGACCTCGTTGCGCAGGCCCTTGACGAAGGAGGGGCGCAGCGGGCGGTCGATCAGGCGGGCGGCCAGGATGGCCTCGGTGCCGGGGCGGCCCTCGCGGCGGAAGAAGGAGCCGGGGATCTTACCGGCGGCGTACTGACGCTCTTCCACATCGACGGTGAGGGGGAAGAAGTCGAACTGGTCCTTGGGGTGCTTGCCCACGGTGGTGGCGGACAGCAGGGTGGTTTCCTCGTCGAGCAGGACGACGGCGCTGCCGGCGGCCTGGCGGGCCAGCTGGCCGGTCTCGAAGCGGATTACGCGGGTGCCGAATGCGCCGTTGTCAATTACGGCCTCGGCGTACGGGAAGTCAGAACCCTCCACGGGTCCCCTTTCTCTTCAGGCAGGAAGCATCCTCCTGGGCCGTTTGGCCTCTTGACCACCCCAAGTGGTCGCTCCCTGTGGGCTTTTGCCCTTTTCTTGACTCTGTATCCCCTCAATCATCCCGTAGTTTCGAGGCGTTTTCAGCATCTGCCGCACGTGTTGCCCGTCACCCCCCGGCCTGCTTTTGGTGGGGCCTTACCAACATCTTTGCTGAGCGAAGTCTGTGGCCGGCCCGGCGCGTCCGACGCTCCACCCACCGCCCCTTACCCGCACCCCGGGCCAACGCCCCCAATCCACCGCCCTTCTCACTGCGGCATGCCTTAGCCACAGCAAGTGAATATGCAGCCTTTTAGGCTAGGGACATGGAACAACGGCGTATGGAACGGCTCGGCATCGACACCACTGTGATCGGTCTGGGCTGCTGGCAGCTGGGCGCGGACTGGGGCGAGGTGAGCGAGGAGCACGCGATGGCGACGCTCCACGCGGCTGCGGACGCGGGAGTGAGTTTCTTCGACACGGCCGATGTCTACGGAGACGGGCGCAGCGAGCAACTCATCGGCCGCTTCCTGCGCGAGCGCTCCGACGCCGCTATCACCGTGGCCACGAAGATGGGCCGGCGCGCCAACCCGCACGTGGCGGATGCCTACAACGGGGCTAACTTCCGCGCATGGAATGACCGTTCCCGCACCAATCTTGGTGTGGACTGCCTGGATCTGGTTCAGCTGCACTGCCCGCCCACGCCCGTGTTCAGCACTGATGCCGTGTTCGACGAGCTCGACGCGATGGTCGATGAGGGGCGCATGAAGGCCTACGGGGTATCGGTGGAGACCGTAGAGGAGGCCCTCACGGCTATTGCCCGCCCGAACGTGGCGAGCGTCCAGATCATCCTGAACGTGTTTCGACGCAAGCCACTAGAGCGAGTGCTTCCCGCTGCTGCGGCGGCCGGGGTGGGCATCATCGCCCGGGTCCCGCTCGCGTCGGGGCTGCTGTCCGGAAAATACGACGAGTCCACTCAATTTGCCGCTTCGGACCACCGCTCCTATAACCGCCACGGTGAGGCCTTCGATAGAGGCGAGACTTTCTCTGGTGTTCCCTTCGAGGTGGGCGTGGCTGCGGCGCGGGAGGTGGCAGCGTTGACGCCGCCGGGCGCGACGACCGCGCAGTTCGCGCTGCGGTGGATCGTTGACCAGCCGGGCGTGAGCGTGGTGATTCCCGGCGCACGCAACCCGGAGCAGGCGCGGGCCAATGCGCAGGCGGGGCAGTTGGCGCCGCTGACGACGCCGCAGTTGGACGCGCTGGAGCGAATTTACGACGAGCGCATCCGCGAACACGTCCACGCCAACTGGTAGCGACCCGCCCTCTGCCTGGCGTTTTGGTGGCGCCGCCGCGTTTTTCGTGGCCGACGCTCCGCCCGCCGCCCTGCCTCGCCCAGCCCAACCCGCCGAGCCTCGCCCGCCCCGCCGAGCCTCGCCCAACCCGCCGAAACTTGTCCAAACCCCACGAAACTTGTCCAAACCCCACGAGATTTGTCCATAGAGGCCCCGCTAAGGACAAGTTTCGGCGCCCAATGACAAGTTTCGGCGCCAGAGCACTCCGCCCCGAGTGGGCTAACGCGGCGCCGGCCTGCCTGCGAAGATTCCCGCCGCGATCTGGGCCAGGGCCAGTGCGCCCATCACTGCAAGGGAGGCCGACCATGTCCCGGTGCGCTCCACTAGGGCGCCCACCAGGACGGGCCCGGCGGCGGCGAAGAGGTAGCCCATCGACTGGGCCATGCCGGACAGGCGGGTGGTCTCTTCCTGGGTGCGCCCGCGCAGGCTGATCAGGGAGAGGGCCACGACCAGGGCGGCGCCGGAGCCGGCGCCGGCCACCACCACCCAGAGGATCGACAGGGCCGGTTGGAGCAGGAGCCCGAACACGCCCACGGCCATGGGAATGGATGAGACCACCGTGGCGGTGACGTGGCTGGTGCCGGGCTTGAGTAGGCGTGGGATCAGCAGGGCGGCGGGCAGGCTGGCCAGTTGGAAGATGAACAGGCTGAGCCCGCCCCAGCGGGCGGAGGCCCCCTGGGCCACGATGATGGTGGGCAGCCAGGTGGCCATGACGTAGAAGGCGATCGACTGCAGCCCCAGGAAGGCGGTGAGCTGCCAGGCCTCGCGGCTGCGCCACACGCTGCCGGCCCCGGCGCTGCGCCGAGCGGGAGCGGGCCGCCCGGCGGCGCGAGTGCGGGGCAGCCACACCACGGCGGTCAGCAGGGCGGGGAGCGCCCACACTGCCAGGGAGGCGCGCCAGCCCAGGGCGTCGGCTAGCGGGACGGCCACGGCCGCAGAGATCGCGGCGGAGATGATGATGCAGGCAGAGTAGACCCCGGTGGCCAGGGAGATGTGGCGGGAGTAGTCCCGCTTTACGAGGGTGGGGACCAGGACGTTGCCGGCCGCGATGGCGGCCCCGAGCAGCAGGGTGCCCAGCCACAGTCCGCCACCGCCCGCGTAGGAGCGCAGCCCGCTGCCGACCACCAGGAGCAGCAGCGCCGCCAGCAGGGTGCGTTCCATCCCGAATCGCCTGGCGGGGGCCGCGATGAGTGGGGAGAACGCGGCGAAGGCGAGCAGGGGCATGGCCCCTAGCAGCCCCAGCCAGCTCTCCGAGAGCTGCGTTGCCACCCCGATCTCTCCGAGCAGGGGCCCCACGGAGGTGAGGACGGGGCGCAGGTTCATCGCTACCAGGAACACCAGGGCGGCGGTCACGGGCGGGAGGGCTAGGGGCTGGTCCAGGTTTGGGCGGGGCTGACGAGTCATAGGCGTTCCAGCCTAAAGCAAAGGAGCCCCGCCAAGGCGGGGCTCCTCACTGCTTGGGATTGCGTTATCGACGCAGGCCCAGGCGCTCGATCAGGGAGCGGTAGCGGTTGATGTCCACCGAGGCCAGGTAGCCCAGGATGCGACGACGCTGACCGACCAGCAGCATGAGGCCGCGGCGGGAGTGGTGGTCGTGCTTGTGGGTCTTGAAGTGCTCGGTCAGGTCCTTGATGCGGCGAGAGAGCAGAGCAACCTGCACCTCGGGGGAACCGGTGTCACCGGGGTGGGTGGCGTACTCTTCGATGATCTGCTTCTTGACCTCAGGAGCCAGGGCCATGGTTGCCTCTTTCTTCTCGTTGCGCGGAGCGCCAGGTCTGTTTTCCTGGGCATCACGTTTCCGCGGCCGGCGTTAACGGCCCGACAAGACTAGCAGAGCCGCTTGGCCCGCTCCGCTCGTCGCGGGCGTGACACCCCCCACCTCCGGTCGTGCAACCTGTTTGCCCGCCCGCCCCGCCCTGCCGGGCAGGACCGCCGACCCGTCAGAGCCGCCGCCCGCCCCGCCCCGCCGGGCAGGACCCCGACCCGGGCTAGGTTCTCTTTCGCCCCGTTCGCTGGCGTTCTGGCCTTTCGGGCACATAATTGCGCCATGGCTGTTGAGATCCGTACCGCCACCCCGGCGGACGTGGACGCGGTTCGTTTTGTCGGCTTTTCCACCTGGCCGGCCACCTACGGCCCGATCTGTGGCCCCTCGTTCGTGCTGGCGGGCTTGGATGAGTGGTGGAGTCCCCAGGCGTTGGCCTACTCGCTGGGGCACGGGCTGATCTTGGTGGCCCAGCAGGAGGACGCCGTGGTCGGGGTAGCGGAGTACGGGGTCACCGACGCCGGCGTGGTGTTGTGGAAGCTCTACGTGCTGCCCTCCCACCACGGCCGGGGTGTTGGCAGCGCCCTATTGGCCAGGGTGGCCGACGTCGCAGCGCAGCGCTCCTGCGCCCTGATTACCGAGTGCCACGCCAGCAACGGCGCGGCGGTGGCCTTCTACACGGCGCGTGGTTTTCGCCAAACCGGCCTCAACGACAACGTCTTCGGTAAGACCGTCAGCTGGCAGCTTCCCTAGCCCCTCCTGCCTCGGGCAACGGCGCCGCCTGGCGTGGGCGCGCTGCGGCCGGGGTGGGAAGCTAGCGCGCCGCCGGGCGCGCGGTCACTGCGGCCGGGTCGATCGGGCCGGGGCGCGGCACGCCAAGGATGGCGGCGGCGCGGGCGACGTCGTCGTGCATCTGGTCAATCAGCGGCTCGATCGCGGTGAAGGTGAGCATGGGACGGATGCGTTCGACCATCTCCACCGCCACTTCCTCGCCGTACAGGTTCAGGTCGGCGCGCCCGAGCACGTGGGCCTCGACGGTGCGGTTGACGTCCTCGAAGGTGGGGTTGGTGCCCACGGAGATTGCGGCGGGCAGGCGCTCGGGGGCGCCGTCGCGCAGGACGCTGGGGCGCACCAGCCAGCCGGCGTAGACGCCGTCCTGGGGCACCTCGCCCACGTGGGCGGCCAGCAGGTTGGCGGTGGGAAAGCCCAGGTCGCGGCCGCGCTGGGCGCCGTCCACCACCACGCCGCGCACGCGGTGCGGCCGGCCCAGCACGCTGGCCACGCCGGCAACGTCGCCCTCGGCGAGCAGCTGGCGCACCCAGGTGGAGCTCCACCGTTTGCCGGCCAGGCCGCACACTTCCTCTTGCACCAGCACCTCGAAGCCCAGCTCCTGCCCCAGCTGGCGCAGGGTGGAGAGGTCGCCGGAGTTGCCGACCCCGAAGCGAACATCCTGCCCCACCAGGACGGCGCGGGCGCCCAGCAGGTCACGCAGCCAGGTGGAGACGAACTCGCGCGGCCCCTGGGCGGCGAATTCCAGGTTGTAGTCCACCACCAGCACGGCGTCCAGGCCACTGGCCTCTAGGGCTTCGAGGCGGTCGGCCAGGGAGGTGATGAGGGGCAGCGGCCCCACGTGCACGTGGTGGGGGTGGGGGAAGAACGTCATCGCCACGGCCTTGCAGCCGCGTGCGCGCGCCTGGGCAACCACGGAGGCCAGCAGCTGCTGGTGGCCCAGGTGGACGCCGTCGAAGTTGCCTACCGTGACCACGCTGTTCAGCCCAGCGGGTACCTGCTGCGGGCCGCGCCAAATCTCCATGCGGGTGAGTTAGTCCTTACTTGGCGGCGCGCAGCCCCAGGTTGGCGCGCCCCTCTGCTTCCAGGCCGATCGGGGCGCGGTCGGCTGCGCGCTTGCGCTTGCCGCCGCCTGCGCACTTGCCACCGCAGCCGCAGCCGGTGTGCTTCTGCGCGGGCGCCGCCTCCGGCTGCGCCTGCTGCGGCGTGGTCACGCCGGAGCTGTCGCGGGGAACGCCGAGGCGGGGGCGGGTGGATTCGGTCATGGAAGCTGGGTCCTTTCGTCAGCCCTCAATGTTAGCGGGGAAAACCACGTAGGGCCGGTCGTGGTTTGCCTGCCGGCGTAGCAGGGCCACCGCGCCGCCCGGGCCGATGGCCGCGCCGGGTGCCGGGCCGACGGCGGCGGGCAGGAACATGCCCTTGCGCAGGGCCGCGGCCTCGGCCTCGTCGACGTGCCGGATGGGGAACTCGGCGGCCACCACCTCGGTGAGGGGGAGCACCGCCAGTCCACTTGGGGCGGGGCCGGCGGCGTCGCGCTCCACCTGGGCGCTGGCCTGCTCCAGGCTGAGGGCGTCTGCCTCGGTGAAGGAGCCCACGCGGGTGCGGCGCAGGCGGGTGAGGTGTCCGGCGCTACCCAGGGCACGCCCCAGGTCCCGCGCCAGTGCCCGAATGTAGGTGCCGGCCGAGCAGACCACGCGCACGTCTAAGTCCACCACCTGCACTTCCACCGGCGCTGGTGTTTCCACCGATGCTTGCACTTCCACCGGTACTGGTGTTTCCACCGGCGCCTGCCCGGCTTCACCCCCGGGGACGACGTTCCTCCCCTCGCCCTGCCCCACCGGCGCCTGCGCGAGGAGGGCCGTGACGCTGAGCGGGCGCGGGGCGGCGGTCAATTCGAAGGCACTCACGGTGACCGGGCGGGCGGCCAGCTCCACCTCTTGCCCGGCGCGCGCCCGGGCGTAGGAGCGCACCCCGTCCACCTTGATCGCGCTGACCGTGGCGGGCACCTGCATGATCTGGCCGGTCAGGGCGGCCAGCTCGGCCTCCAGGCGGGCCGGATCCACCTCGGCGCAGCCGGGGGCGGAGACCACCTCGCCCTCGGCGTCGTCCGTGGTCGTGGCGATGCCCAGGCGGATGGTGGCCACGTACTCCTTGTCGGTGCCCGTGATGTGGGTGAGCAGACGCGTGGCCGCGCCGATTCCCACCACCAGCACGCCGGTGGCCATCGGGTCCAGGGTGCCGGCGTGCCCCACCTTCTTGGTGGCGGCCAGGCGGCGCACCTTGCCCACCACGTCGTGCGAGGTCAGGCCGGCCGGCTTGTCGATCACCACGCACCCGGCCCGGGCGGGCACCGCCCCCCGGGCCACGCTGGGGCCGCGCAGCTGCCCGCGCGCCCTGCCCTCCCGAGGTTGCTGGTTGGCTCCGCCCGGGGAACCCGGCGCGCCCGTCTGCTCCGGGCTCACTTACTTGGCGTCCTCGCCGCTGGCGGCAGCGTCCTCAGCGCCGGCGGCAACGTCGTCCACCGCACCGGCCTCGTCGTCAAACTCGGCCTCGTCGGCCTCCTCGTCCCACTCCTCGTCGCCCCAGTCGGCGTCGTCGTCAAAGTCGTCCTCGACGCGCTCCTTCTTCTCCTTGTAGGGGTTGGCGTCACCGGCGTAGGTGGCGCCCTCGGCCAGGCGGGCCACCTCGGCATCCTTCGCGGCGGCCGCGACCAGCGCGTCCTCCAGGGAGGCGGCGGTCTCCGGCAGGGCGTCGCGCACGAAGGTCAGGGTCGGGGTCAGGCGGATGCCCAGGGCGCGACCCACCTCGGAGCGCAGCATGCCGGTGGCGGACGCCAGCGCCGCGGCCGACGAACCCTCCGCCGGCTCGTCCCCCAGGACGGTGTAGAAGACGGTGGCCTGCTGCAGGTCCCCGGTCACCCTCACCTCGGTGACGGTGACGAAGCCCAGGCGCGGGTCCTTCACCCGCGTGTCCAACAGGCGGGCAACGGTCTCGTGGATGCGGTCGGCCACCTTGCGGGCGCGCGCGTCGTCAGCCATTTCTCTCTCCTCGCTAAAGAATCACTGCCATTAGGGTACGGGCAGGTCGGCGCCGCCGCTCACCCGCCTGGCCCTAGACTTGCGCGGTGCCCACCTCAACGCCCGCGCCGGGACTCGACAGAACCGGCCTTGTCACCATCGTCTCCTGCTACGTGGTGTGGGGGCTCTTTCCCCTCTACTTCCGGCTCCTGAACAGCGCCGGGGCCGGCGAGATCATCGCCTACCGCGCCTCCATGACCCTGCTGACCTGCCTGACGCTCATCGCGCTCTGGCGCGGGGCCGGCCGGCGCCTCCTGGTGGCGCTGCGCTCCCGGCGCACCGTGGGAATGCTCGCCCTGGCCGGCGCGCTGATCGCGGTGAACTGGCTGGTCTACGTCTTCGGGGTCAACACCGGTCGCACCGCCGACGCCGCCATCGGCTACTTCCTCAACCCCCTGGTGACGGTGGCGCTCGGCTACGTGTTCCTGGGCGAGCGCCTACGCCGCCTGCAGCTGGTCTCCCTGGGAGTGGCGGCCGCCGCGGTGGGGCTGCTGGTGTGGGCCTACGGCTCCTTCCCCTGGATCTCCCTGACCCTGGCGTTCTCCTTCGGCTTCTACGGGCTGCTCAAGAAGAAGGTGCGCGCCGACTCCCTGACCGGCCTGACCATCGAGACCGCCGCGATCGTGCCAGCCTGCCTGGCTTACCTGGCGTGGCTGGGCTGGCAGGGGCGGGCCGTGGTCTCCGCTGGCGTGCCGCTGGATTGGGGTGTCTTTGGTCTGCTGGTGCTGACCGGCCCGCTCACCGCCCTGCCGCTGCTCCTGTTCGGGGTGGGCGCCCAGCGCGTCCCACTCACCGTGGTCGGGTTGTCTCAGTACATCGCGCCGACCATGCAGTTCCTGATCGCCCTGCTGGTTTTCCACGAGCCCATGCCGCCCGTGCGCTTCTGGGCGGTCGGACTGGTGTGGGTGGCCGTGTTCATTTTCGTGGCCGACGCCCTCGCCGCCGCCCGCAAGGCCCGCACCCGCGCCGCTTAACCGGTCGACCTAGACCTCGTGCAGCCGACCTAGACCTTGCGTAGCACTCTACGGTCTAGGTCGGCTGCACAAGGTCTAGGCCGTACGAATTTGAAACATTTGCACGACGTTCCGCCCGCCTCCCCCACCCCGACGCCTGGCGCTGGACCACCTGGACAACGCTCAGCAGTCCGCCGGGGCCGGCCACCCCGCCGCCGGCCGGGTGAAGCGGCACGGTGGGGCGGCAGCGTCGTACAAAGAGGCGCCGCGCCCGGCCACCAACCCGGTCGGCAGCGTCGGCCACCACTCCCCCGCAAAAAGACCGGCGGGGCGGAGGAAAACCTCCGCCCCGCCGGGCATCACCACGCGCTCAGGCGCGGCGCAAAGACCGCTCAGTCACGCGGCTTCTCGCGCAGCTCCCAGGTCTCGATGACGTCGCCCTCGGCGATGTCCTTGAAGCCCAGGGTGATACCGCACTCGTAGCCCTCGCGGACCTCGGTGACGTCGTCCTTCTCGCGGCGCAGCGACTCGATGGTGAGGTCGTCTGCCAGCACCACGCCGTCGCGCACCAGGCGAGCCTTGGTGTTGCGGCGAATCGTGCCCGAACGGACGATCGAACCAGCGATGTTGCCGAACTTGCCGGAACGGAACACCTGACGGATCTCCGCAGTACCGAGCTGGACCTCCTCGTAGATGGGCTTGAGCATGCCCTTGAGGGAGGCCTCCACCTCCTCGATGGCCTTGTAGATGATCGAGTAGTACTTGATCTCCACGCCCTCGGCGTCCGCCAGCTCCTGCACGCGCTCCGCAGGGCGCACGTTGAAGCCGATGATGACCGCGTTGTCCACCGTAGCCAGGTTGACGTCGTTCTGCGTGATCGCACCCACACCACGGTGGATGATACGCAGCTGGACCTCCTCGCCCACGTCGATCTTGAGCAGCGAGTCCTCCAGCGCCTCCACGGCACCGGACACGTCGCCCTTGAGGATGAGGTTGAGGGTCTCCACCTTGCCGTCCTTCAGGGCGGCGTCGAAGTCCTCCAGGCTGATGCGCTTGCGACGCTTGGCCAGCAGGGCCGCACGCTCCTTGGCGGCACGCTGGTCGGCGATCTGACGCACCGTGCGGTCGTCGTCCGCCACCAGGAAGTTGTCGCCCGCGCGCGGCACAGAGGTCAAACCGATCACCTGGACCGGGCGGGACGGGCCCGCCTCCGTGACCGTGTTGCCGTGCTCGTCGAACATCGCACGCACGCGGCCGTGAGCCGTACCGGCAGCCAGCGAGTCACCGACCCGCAGCGTGCCGCGCTGCACCAGCGCCGTAATGACCGCACCACGACCCTTGTCCAGGTTCGCCTCAATCGCCACACCACGAGCCTGCTGGTCCGGGTTAGCGGTGAGCTCCAGGGCGCCGTCCGCAGTGAGCAGCACGGCCTCCAGCAGATCCTCGATACCGGTGCGGTGCAGGGCGGAGACGTTGACGAACATCGTGTCGCCACCGTACTCCTCCGCGATCAATCCGTACTCGGTGAGCTGTCCGCGCACCTTGTCCGGGTTCGCGTCCGGCTTGTCGATCTTGTTCACGGCCACCACGATCGGCACGCCAGCGGCCTGCGCATGGTTCAGCGCCTCGATGGTCTGCGGCATGATGCCGTCGTCAGCGGCCACCACCAGGATCGCGATGTCCGTGACCTTCGCACCACGCGCACGCATAGCCGTGAAGGCCTCGTGACCCGGGGTGTCGATGAACGTGATGGTGCGCTTCTCACCCTCCAGCTCGTGGCGGATCTGGTAGGCACCGATGTGCTGCGTGATACCGCCGGCCTCGCCAGCCACCACGTCCGTGGAGCGGATCGCGTCCAGCAGCTTCGTCTTACCGTGGTCAACGTGACCCATGACGGTCACAACCGGCGGACGCGGCAGCTCGTTCTGGCCCTCCTCCGCGTCCAGGTCCAGGCCGAAGGACTCCAGCAGCTCGCGGTCCTCGTCCTCCGGGGAGACAACCTCCACGTCGTAGCCCAGCTCACCGCCCAGCAGCATGAAGGTGTCCTCATCCAGGGACTGCGTGGCCGTGGCCATCTCACCCAGGTGGAACAGCACGGTCACCAGCGACGCCGGGTTCGCGTCGATCTTCTCAGCGAAGTCCGCCAGCGAGGCACCGGAACGGATGCGGATCTTGGTGTTGTTACCGCGAGGAACAACCACGCCACCGATGGTCGGTGCAGTCTGCTCCTCGAACTCCTGACGCTTCGTACGCTTCGACTTCTTGCCGCGCACCGGGCGGCCACCGCCGCGCACCGAACGCACCCGCGACGCCACGGCCATCCGCACCTCGCCGGCACCGCCAGCACCCATGCCACCACCGGTGAAGCGGCGCACGAAAAACGTCTATGGGTCCCAAGAGACTCGTTGTCACGGTAGGCCAGGCTTGCCAATATCGGCTGCACAACCGAACGAAGTACAGGACACAACA
>NZ_JBZXJM010000014.1:0-94884 GCF_058725725.1 Buchananella sp. 103232
ATATTCTGGACCCATAGACGTTTTTCAGGCGCCGCTTCACATTCAGAACCATCGCGCCCACCAGGGCGGTGGAGGACGAGAGGCCACTCGCATCATCGGATCGGCGTCGGCTGTGAAGTGTTTGACGTCGATGATGCCGTCACCGATGGTCTCGGCGACCGCCAGCAGTGCACCGATCACGTTCAATCACCGCAGCCATCAACAGTGCCGCGCGGGGCGTCAAAGCCCGCGTGGGAGCGTCGGGGAATCCGTTGGTGTAGTCGAAGACAAGCGCCAAAACGATGACGGGAACGACGAGCACCAGGGCTAGGTTCAGCATCACGCTTCCTTAAGCGCCGATCAGCACGCGCGAACTTCTCGAAGGAGTCGATGGCGGCCTCGAGCGCGCAGGTGACCTCCTTGAGCTTGATCAGCTCGATGGGGACCTTTTTCTCGTTCTCGAACAGAATGGATGCACTTGCGGTAGACGCGGTCGCCCGCGTTCTCCAGGCGGGTCGATTCATCCAGTACTCTCGCGCAGGTTGGAGGGGTGCGCAGGTTGGGAATACCTCCGTCGTGACATCCGCGCATGGGAGACGTGTCATCGGCGGGGACGCGGAAACCTTGTAGAGGTAGAAGAACTCACCGGCCTCGTCGATCAGGTCCACGCAGAGCGCCTGTCGTCGTGGTCCAGCGGGGGGTGACGAACGGTGGAATTCATGCCGTCCGAACACGGCGTGAATCGCGTCGCTGCGTGGTCTTTGCCGAAGGGTGTCGACGACGCCTCGCGCTCGTGCATGTCCGCCAGAAACCCAGTTTCGACAGCGCAGCTGCTGCGGAGCTCGAGGTGAGTTCCCACCTGGGCAAAGGTGGCCGTTGGTGGGCGTTGGGCGCAATCGCACCGGAATCCTTATCGCGGCATTGGTTTAACCAGCGATAGCCAAACCGGGAACGGTCGGTCTGTGCTCTCAGTACAAAACCGCAGCCTGGCGAGCGTGCTAAGGGAGCCCGAGCCTGCCACGAGGCGCAAGCGCGAGCGGCGAGCGGCGCATTTGGCTCTAAGAGTGAGGACCTTGAATACTCGTTCTGGCCGGAGGGGGAGGGGGCATTTGAGATTCGCCCATATTGGTGTGACCCTGCTCTTCCGGGCTGCGGAACTAGAAACCGCCGGAACCGCGCCGGTTCGGGCGCATTTCCAGCGGCAGGAGCTATGGGGGATGCCTGCTGGAAGGCGCCTGTCGGCGCGTATGCCGCTCGAAGCGGCTCTAGTTGGAGCCGAGGTTTCAGTGCCGATGAAACCTGTAACCCTAGCGCTCGCGGATTCGTGCGATTGGCTCGCAACGACCGGTCGGGCTGGGTCGCCCCTATGGGACGATTGCAGGCGTGACCTCCCAATGAGACCCTCCCAGACCGGGGATCGGGCACCACCGCCCGCGGCCAGAGCGGCACCGCCGGTACGCCCCACTGCCCCCCTTGGTGGGCCCCAGGTGGACGACGTTGCCCCCGCCCTCCCCCTCGCTGCGGCAGGCGGCGGCGGCGCTGGCAGGCGGAGGGGGGCGGCGGAGGCGTCGTCGGACACCAAGGAAAGTCAGGGGGCAACGGCTGGAGCGGCCGCGACTACGGGCGGCAAACTCTAGCCGTCTTCTAGCCAGCGACGCCACCAGCCTCGAAGCGAACTTCGGCACGCGCCCGGGGGTGACCATCGCGCTGGTTTCGGCCGCGATCGCGCTGGCCTTCGCCTATATCTCCGACGCGCCTGCCGCAGGCCGAACGGAATAGGGACCTGACCTTCGCGCTGCTGGCATCGCTGGCCTACGGCTGGCCCTCGCTCATCGGCATCCCCAGCCGGCGCGGCGGCCCACTGGTCATCGCGTTCTCCGGGCTTTCGGCCATCATCCTGCTGCAGCTCACCGGCAGTCCTACGCGTGGAGCGCGGTGGTGATGGGCTTCGCGCTCATCGCGGCGTTCATCCACCAGATGGCGCGCGAGGGTGGCCCGGCCCGGCCTGGTGAGTCGGTGGCGGGGATCGTCACCGGCGCGCTCATCGCGCTGGCGGGCACCGGCCGGCCAGGCCGTTGCAACGACGTTGGCGGCCATGCTGCCCTTCGTTGGGGATCGCGGTGGCCAGGCCGGCCGCCGCCAGGCTGATCCCGCCCACCCCAACGAAGGGCAGCATGGCCGCCGACGTCGTCAACGCTAGCCAGCCGGTGCCCGCCAGCGCGATGAGCGCACCGGTGACGATCCCCGCCACCGACTCCACCAGGCCGGGCCGGCCACCCTCGCGCGCCATCTGGTGGATGAACGCCGCGATGAGCGCGAAGCCCATCACCACCACGCTCCACGCGTAGTTGCCGGTGAGCTGCAGCAGGATGATGGCCGAAAGCCCGGAGAACGCGATGACCAGTGGGCCGCCGCGCCGGCTGGGGATGCCGATGAGCGAGGGCCAGCCGTAGGCCAGCGATGCCAGCAGCGCGAAGGTCGGGTAGGCCTCCATTCGCTGCGGCAGGCGCGTGGAGATATAGGCGAAGGCCAGCGCGATCGCGGCCGAAACCAGCGCGATGGTCACCCCCGGGCGCGTGCCGAAGTTCGCTTCGAGGCTGGTGGCGTCGCTGGCTAGACGGCTGACGTTTGCCGCCCGTAGTCGCGGCCGCTCCACCGTCACGTGCACGCCCCCCTGACTTTCCTTGGTGTCCGACGACGCCTCCGCCGCCCCTCCGCCTGCCAGCGCCGCCCCGCCGCCTGCCGCAGCGAGGGGGAGGGCGGGGGCAACGTCGTCCACCTGGGGCCCACCAAGGGGGGCGGTGGGCGTACCGGCGGTGCCGCTCTGGCCGCGGGCGGTGGTGCGATCTGCCGGGTCTAGGGAGGCTGATTGGGAGGTCACGCCTGCAATCGTCCCATAGGGGGCAACCCAGCCCAACCATCGGTGCGAGCTGAATCACACAATCCGCGAGCGCGGCTTGGGTGATGGGTTACACTTGGGGTGACGTCGGGCCGCGAAAGCCCCGGGCTCCAACTAGAGCCGCTTCGAGCGGCATACGCGCCGACAGGCGCCTTCCGGCCCGGCGTCCCCATAGCTCCCTCCGCTGGAAATGCGCCCCGAACCGGCGCGGTTCCGGCGGTTTTCTCATTCCGGCCACCCGGAGGGGTCCCGGCGCGGGTGGGCACCCAACGTGGCGAATCTCAATCCCCTCCCCCTCCGGCCAGCAACGTGCCAAAAGTCCCTGGCTTAGAGCCAAATGCGCCGCTCGCCGCTCGCGCTTGCGCCTCCATCGCGGCCGCACGGGACAACCGGGCTCCCTTAGCACGCTCGCCAGGGTGCATACTGAGAGCGCGGACCGACCGTTCCCGGTTTGGCTATCGCTCGTTAACCCGATGCCGCGATAAGGAGACTCCGGTGCGATTGCGCCCAACGCCCACCAACGGCCACCTTTTTGACCTCTACGCCCAGGTGGGAACTCACCTGACTGCCGCAGCAGCTGCGCTGTCGAAACTGATCTCGGCGGACATGCACGAGCGCGAGGCGCTCATGGACGCCCTGCACGAGGCCGAGCACGGCGCGGACGACGCGATTCACGCCGTGTTCGAGCGCATGAATTCCACGTTCGTCACCCCGCTGGACCGCGACGACCTGGCCGACCTGGCCACCACGCTGGACGACTGCGTGGACCTGATCGACGAGGCCGGTGAGTTCTTCTACCTCTACAAGGTTTCCCGCGTCCCCGCCGAGCTGGTGGAGCAGGTCTCCCTGGTGGAGAAGTGCGCGGAGATCACGACGGAGGTGCTGCCCAACCTGCGCACCCCCTCCAACCTGCGCGAGTACTGGATGGAGATCAACCGCCTGGAGAACGCGGGCGACCGCGTCTACCGCAAGTGCGTCGGCAACCTGTTCGAGAACGAGAAGGACCCCATCGAGCTGATCAAGCTCAAGGAGGTCACCTGCGCGCTCGAGGCCGCCATCGACTCCTTCGAGAAGTTCGCGCACGTGGTGGAGACGATCGCACTTAAGGAAGCGTGATGCTGAACCTAGCCCTGGTGCTGGTCGTTACCGTCATCGTTTTGGCGCTTGTCTTCGACTACACCAACGGATTCCACGACGCCGCGAACGCTATCGCCACCTCGGTTTCCACGCGGGCTTTGACGCCCCGCGCGGCACTGTTGATGGCTGCGGTCATGAACGTGATCGGTGCGCTGCTGGGCACGGAGGTCGCCAAGACCATCGGTGACGGCATCATCGACGTCAAACACTTCACAGCCGACGCCGATCCGATGATGCAAGTGCACGGTTTGGCGATCATCCTGGCCGCCCTGGTGGGCGCGATCGTGTGGAACATGATCACCTGGTGGTACGGCCTGCCGTCCTCCTCCTCCCACGCCCTGATCGGTGGCCTGGTCGGTGCTGGTCTGGCTAGCGCCACGCAGGTGCACTGGAATGGCATCTTCTGGAAGGTCGTTGTGCCGATGGTGGCCTCGCCGCTGATCGGTTTCCTGCTGGCCTACTTCGTGATGGTGCTGGTGCTGTGGCTGGTGCGCAACCTGCCCTACCACAAGACCAACAAGCGCTTCCGGGTGCTGCAGACCATCTCTGCGGCCGCCATGGCGCTGGGCCACGGCCTGCAGGACGCGCAGAAGACCATGGGTGTCATCGTGATGGCCCTGATCGCGGGCGGCTACGGCCACCACCACCAGGTGTTCGACGCCTCCGGTGAGATCGTGGTGCCGCTGTGGGTGAAGATCGCTGCTGCGCTGGCGATCTCCGCCGGTACCTACGCGGGTGGCTGGCGCATCATGCGCACGCTGGGCCGCAAGGTGATCGAGCTGGACCCGGCCCGCGGCTTCGTGGCCGAGGGCGTGGCCTCCGGTGTTCTCTACACCGCCGCCTACGTGTTCCACGCCCCCGTCTCCACCACCCACACGATCACCGCCGGCATCATGGGCGTGGGCGCCACGCGCCGCCTGTCCGCCGTGCGTTGGGGTGTGGCCGGAAACATCGCGATGGCCTGGGTGCTGACTATCCCGGCCTCCGCTGCGGTGGCCGCCGGTCTCTACTGGATCCTGGCCAACACGCTCGCGGTCTGACTGGGCCGCTCCCAAATGCCTGGGGTATGCCGGTAGCTGATGTGGTTGGTCCCCGCAGGTTTCACCTGCGGGGACCAACTGCTCTCTGCGGCAAAACCCGGGCTCTTCCGCGCCACCCTTGGGCTCTCGCACCCGCGCCACACACCGCCGCTCCGGGCCCCGCTTCCCTCGGTACCCGCGCTCCGCACCGCCCCGGGCGGCGTGGGACCTGCGCAACCGGTTGTGGGCTTCTGCGACCCTTCGAGGGCTTAGCGCTCCGGTTGTAGGGTTACGCGACCAGTTGAGGGGCTACCCGCCCGGGTAACCCCTCAAGAGGTCCACCAACCCCTCAACTGGTGCACCAACCGCGCAATAGGAGCACTAAGCCCTCAACGGGTTGCGCACGCAGCCCCCGCCGCACGGATCAGCCGAAGCGACCCGAGATGTAGTCCTCGGTGGCCTTGTTGGAGGGGTTGGAGAACATGACGTCGGTGGGCCCCACCTCCACCAGCTGCCCCGGCTTGCCCGTGGCCTCCAGGTTGAAGAACCCGGTGGTGCCGGAGACGCGCGCGGCCTGCTGCATGTTGTGGGTGACGATCACTATCGTGTAGTTCTCCTTCAGCTCGTGGATCAGGTCCTCGATCGCGAGAGTGGAGATCGGATCCAGCGCGGAGCAGGGCTCATCCATCAGCAGCACCTCGGGCTTGACCGCGATGGCGCGCGCGATACACAGGCGCTGCTGCTGCCCGCCGGACAGCGAGGAGCCGGGCCGGTCCAGGCGGTCCTTGACCTCGTTCCACAGGTTGGCCCCGCGCAGGGAGGTTTCCACCAGCTCCTCTGCCTCGGACTTGCGCATGCGGCGATTGTTGAGCTTGGCGCCGGCCAGCACGTTGTCCGCGATGGACATGGTGGGGAAGGGGTTGGGCCGCTGGAAGACCATCCCGATGGTGCGGCGCACCTGCACGGCATCCACTGACGGGTCGTAGAGGTTGATTCCGTCCACGATCACCTCGCCCTCCACGCGCGCGCCGGGGATGACCTCGTGCATCCGGTTCAGGGTGCGCAGGAAGGTGGATTTGCCGCAGCCGGACGGGCCAATCAGGGCGGTGACGTGGCGTGGCTCGATGGAGATGTTGACGTCCTTCACGGCCAGGAAGTTGCCGTAGTAGATGTTCTCGCCTCGAACGTCGATTCGCTTGGACATTGTTACTTCGCCTTTCGGGACGATGCGGGGTGGGGGGAACGTGGGGGTTGGGGCACTGGCCTGCACGCGCGCGCGGCCGCACACCGACCTGACGCTGGGGCCGACGCCCCGCCGGCCGCCCCGAGAAACAGCGCTCCGTGCAGCAGCGCGGCGTGCGAATTGGCCGACGCCCCGCCGGCCGCCCCGAGCAACAGCGCGGTTCGCGAGGCGGCCGGGGCGGCGACGTCGGCCACCGGAAGCGGCCTCATCACCGGGCGCCCTTGGGTGAGAAGGCGCGGGAAATCAGGCGTGCCACGAGGTTTAGCAGCATGACGATGATGATCAGGGTGAGGGCGCCACCCCAGGCGAGGGCGAGGTCGTCGGCCTGGCCCTTGTTGTAGCGGTCGTAGACGAAGACGGGCAGGGTGGCCATGGCACCGTCGAAGGGGTTGAGGTTGTAGGCGGTGGCGAGTTTGACGGTCAGCAGCAGGGGCGCGGTCTCGCCGATCACACGGGCCACGGCGATCATGACGCCGGTGGTGATGCCGGCAACTGCGGTGCGCAGCACGACCTTGATGATGGTGAGCCACTTGGGCACGCCGAGGGCGTAGGCGGCCTCGCGCAGGTCGTTTGGCACTAGGCGCAGCATTTCCTCCACGGAGCGGATCACCACCGGGGTCATCAGCAGGGAGAGGGCGATGGCGCCGATGGCGGCGGACTGGTAGCGCGGCCCGAACAGCAGCGAGATCAGGGTGAAGGCGAACAGGCCGGCCACGATGGAGGGGATGCCCGTCATGACGTCGGTGAGGAAGGTGACGGTGCGGGCCACCCAGCCGCGCCCGTACTCGACCAGGTAGACGGCGGTGAGGATGCCGAGCGGCACGGAGATGGCGGAGGCCAGCAGGGTGACCCACAGGGTGCCCAGGATGGCGTGGCCGACGCCGGGGGCTTCGCCGCCGCGCACGCCCTTCATGTCCTCGGTGAAGAAGTCCCAGGACAGGGCCTTGATGCCGTCGGCGGCCACGGTCCATACCAGGGAGACCAGGGGGATCATCACGGCGATGAACGCGAAGACCACGAGGGTGGTGACGAGCGTGTTGGTGCCCCACCGGCGGCCCTCGACGATCCAGGAGGCGCCGGTCATGACCACCAGGTAGAGCAGCCCGGTCAGGGCGAGCGCGGCGAGCGGGTTGAGCCCGCCGGCGGCGAGCGCCCCGAGCCCGACTGTGGCGGCGCTGGCACCGGCCACCGCCGCCCAGGTCCACTTGGGCAGGCGCCTAGGCTTCATGGTCGATTCGGTCAGCACGGCGGCGCTCATGCGTTTGCTCCAGAGAACTCGGCGCGGCGCGCGATGATCCAGCGGGCCAGCATGTTGACGGCGAAGGTGAGGACGAACAAGACCAGGCCGGAGGCGAACAGGACGGAGCGGGACAAGCCGAATGCCTCGCGGAACTGGGCGGCGATGTTCGCGGCGATGGTCTGGTGCTGCCCGGCCTGGAGGATGTTGAGGTTGATGAAGGCGCCCGGGGAGAGGATCATCAGCACGGCCATGGTTTCACCCAGTGCGCGCCCGAGTCCGAGCATGGAGGCGGAGATCATGCCGGAACGCCCGAAGGGCAGCACGGTCTGGCGGATCATCTCGAAGCGGGTGGCGCCGAGCGCCAGGGAGGCTTCCTCTTGGAGGCGCGGGGTTTGCAGGAAGACTTCTCGCATGGTGGCGGTGATGATGGGCAGGATCATGACCGCCAGCACCAGCCCGCCGGTGAGGATGTTCTTGCCGGGGGCGGAGTAGCCCGCAAACAGGGGGATGAATCCCAGGTTGTCGGTGAGCCACTGGTAGACGGGTTCCATGAGCGGGCGCAGCCACAGGAAGCCCCACAGGCCGTAGATGACGGAGGGGATGGCGGCCAGCAGGTCCACCAGGTAGCCGAGCGCCTGCGCTAGGCGGCGCGGGGCGTAGTGGGAGATGAACAGGGCCACGCCGGTGGAGAGCGGCACGGCGATGAGCAGGGCGAGGGCGGCGGCCAGGAGGGTGCCGAAGACGAGCGGGGCCACGTAGGCCCAGAAGCTCTTGCCGCGCATGAACCCGACCTCTGCCAGGGCCTGCCGGTCTGCGGTCAGCGCGTCCCAGGAGCTCCACAGCAGGAAGCCGGCCACTGCCGCCAGCACGATCATGATGACGATGCCGGCGGAGTATGAGATTCCCGCGAACAGTTGGTTTCCGACGCGCCCTGGGGCCTTCTTGCCCAGTTGGCTGGCGACGTTTGGCGCCTGTTCGGCTGCCATGCGTTCTCCTTGCTGTTTGCTGCGTTGTGGTCTGGTGGTGTCCGACGCTGCCGGGGTGCTGCCCCGCTCAGCGCGGCCTTTGTGCGCCCTTACCGGTGCGGTTTCGCCGGTTTCCTCGCGGCGGACCGGGCCGGTGCGGGGCCGGGGCTAGTCGGTGACTATCTGGGCGATGGCTGCATCGACCTTGGCGCGCAGGACGGGCGAGATGGGGGCGGCGCCGGCCACGGTCGGGTCTGCGGCGATCTGTTGGCCTTCCTCGGAGGCGATGAAGGCGAGGTATGCCTTGACGGTGGCGGCCACGTCCGGGTCTTCGTACCGGGAGCAGGCGATGAGGTATGAGACCAGGACGATCGGGTAGGTGCCCGGCACGTCGGTGCGCAGGTCGTAGACCAGGCGCAGGTCGGTGGCGTCGTCGGCCAGTTCGGAGGCGTCGATGGTCGCTGCGGCGGCCTGCGCGGTGAAGGGGGTGAAGTGGCCGTCGGCCCCGACCGCGACGGTGCCGAGTTCGGGGGTGACGCGGGAGGCGTCGGCGTACCCGATGGCTCCGCTCGCGGCGGCCACGGTGGCGACCATGCCGGAGGTGCCGTCGCCGGACTGGCCGCCCTCGATGGGCCAGGTCTCCTCCGCCTTGTGGGGCCACTGGGTGGGCGCCACCTTGGCCAGGTATGCCTGGAAGTTCTTGGTGGTGCCGGACTCGTCGGAGCGGTGCACGGGCACGATCTTCAGCTTCGGCAGGGCGGCACCGGGGTTGAGGGCGGCGATGCGGGCGTCGTCCCAGCTGGTGATGGTGCCGTTGAAGACGTCGGCGATCACGTCCGGGGACATGTTGATGTGATTGTCTGCCGCGAAGCCGGGCACGTTGTAGAACACCGCGATCGGGGAGATGTAGAGGGGCAGCTCGAGCGCCTCCGTGCCCAGGCAGCGCGCCCTGGCCCGGTCCAGTTCGCTGGGCTTGAGGGGGGCGTCGGAGCCGGTGAAGTCCACGGCGCCGGCCATGAACTGTTGGCGGCCGCCGCCGGAGCCGACCGGGTTGTAGGTGATGATGACGTGGTCGTTTGCCACCATGAACGTGTCGAACCAGGCCTCTTGGGCCTTGCCCTGGGAGGAGGCTCCCGCGCCGGAGATGTCTGCGTGCAGACTGCCGTCGGCGGGGCGGGTGGAGGCTCCGCAGGCGGCCAGGCCCAGCGTCAACGCGCTGAGGGCTGCCGCTGCGGCCAGGCGACGGTTGAGGGTCACGTTAGCTTCCATCCTGTCGGGTAGCGGCCAGGCTCTGTTGTTGCCTGGCCTGCTCCCCAAGCTAGGGCCGCTATCTGACCGGTGCGCTCCTTGCCGGTTAACGGAGGGTTAACGGCTTTAGGCGCTCCTCACATCTGGGCTAGCGCTTGACCTTGCCGGCGCGCAGGTACTCGGCGGCAACCACCACGGCGCCGCGCTTGCGGCGCACCATGTGCAGCACCAGGCATTCGCCGGGGCGCAGGTAGGGGTCTTCCAGGCGCAGGGAGCGGCGCACCCGCCCGGGCGCCTTGTCCAGCACCTCGTCGAGGACGGTGGGCAGCACCGGGCGGTGGGTGCACAGGGCGAAGGGCTCGTCGCGGCGCAGGATCTGGGCCCTGACAAGGCGCGCCACGGGGGCGCTACGTTCCTTATGGGCGGCCTCGGTG
The DNA here is from genome assembly GCF_058725725.1 of Buchananella sp. 103232. NCBI lineage: Bacteria > Bacillati > Actinomycetota > Actinomycetes > Actinomycetales > Actinomycetaceae > Buchananella > Buchananella sp. 103232. The sequence continues at coordinate 10,165 of NZ_JBZXJM010000014.1, forward strand.
AGTTCCGCGCGAAAGTCGATGGGGATGCCGGTGGTCTTGGCGTAGGGGGCCAGGGTGGCCGCGCACCGCTCCCACGGGGAGGAGATCAGGTTGCGGATCCCGAAGGCGGAGAGCAGGGGCACCAGCGCCCGGGTCTGCTCGCGGCCCGCCTTGGTCAGCGGGCGGTCGTGCTCGGTGCCGGGCTTCCAGGCGTGCCGTTTGACGGCGCGGGCGTGGCGGGCGATCACCAGGGTCCAGGTGTCCAGGCGGTCGTCGGCGTAGAGGTCGGCCACCTCGTCCAGGCGGTCCCGGTCGTGGGGGTAGGTCAGGCGGGCCTTGGCTTCCTTCACGGTGAGCCACTCGACCTTGTCGATCTCGCTCTTGGGGGCGCGCAGCGGCACGGTGCGGCCGTTGAGGGCGGGGTGGTCCTCCCCCACCTCGCGGGCCACCCAGTAGGTGGACTGCTTCCAGCGCCCGTCGCCCAGCTGGTAGCGCACGGGCTCCAGGCGCTGCCCCAGCTGGACCAGCAGGCCGGTCTCCTCGGCCACCTCCCGCACCGCGCACTCGGCTAGTCCCTCGCCGGGTTCCAGCTTGCCCTTGGGCAGGCCCCAGTCGTTCCACTTGGCCCGGTGGACCACCACCACTTCCAGCTTGCCTCGGCGCACGCGCCAGATCACGGCTCCGGCAGCGTGGACGTCGACTGGCTTGGCAGACATGGCGCTCCTTTGGTTAGGGGACGGTCCGGGGAGGCTGTCTTCCGCCCGCCGGGTATGCCCGCCGGCGGGCGGAGTGCCTAGCCTATCGCTTGGCCGCCACCCGCTTGCGGGCGTTTTCCATCAGCAGCACCTGGATGTCGTCCAGTGGCTTGCCCTTGGCGTCGCGGCTGTGGCGCTTCCAGGTGCCGTCGGCCTCCAGGTGCCAGGACGCGGTGGTGTCCGCCGCCTCCCGCTTGACCAGGCCGGCCAGGTACTTGACCTGCCCGGGCTCGGTGATGCGCACCAGCGCCTCGACGCGGCGGTCGAGGTTGCGGTGCATCAGGTCGGCCGAGCCGATCCACACCTCGGTCTCGCCGCCGTTGGCGAAGGCGTAGATGCGCGAGTGCTCCAGGTAGCGCCCCAGGATGGAGCGCACCCGGATGTTCTCACTCAGCCCGGGGATTCCGGCGCGGATGGCGCAGATGCCGCGCACCACCACCTCCACGGGCACTCCGGCCTGGGAGGCGCGGTAGAGGGCGTCGATCACCACCTCGTCCACCACGGAGTTGACCTTGATGCGGATCCAGGCGAGCAGGCCGGCCTTCTTGTTGGCGATCTCCCGGTCGATGCGCTCCACCAGGCCGGGGCGCACCGATAGCGGCGCCACCAGGAGCCGGTGGAACTTGGCCCTGGGGGCGTAGCCGGAGAGCTGGTTGAACAGGCGCGTGAGGTCCTGCGCCACGTCCGTGTCGCAGGTGAGCAGGCCCAGGTCCTCGTAGCCGCGCGCGGTCTTGGGGTGGTAGTTGCCGGTGCCCACGTGGCAGTAGCGGCGCAGCACCTCGCCCTCGTGGCGCACCACCAGGGAGAGCTTGCAGTGCGTCTTGAGGCCCACCATGCCGTAGACCACGTGCACCCCGGCCCGCTCGAGCTTGCGGGCCCAGGAGATGTTGGCCTCCTCGTCGAAGCGGGCCTTGATCTCCACGATGGCCACCACCTGCTTGCCGGCGCGGGCCGCCTCGATCAGGGCGTCCACGATCGGCGAGTCACCGGAGGTGCGGTAGAGCGTCTGCTTGATCGCCAGCACCTTGGGGTCGGCGGCCGCGGTGGCGATGAAGTGCTGCACCGAGGTGGCGAAGGAGTCGTAGGGGTGGTGCAGCAGCACGTCGCGCTCCCGGATGGCGGCGAACACGTCCCCCGGCCGGGCGGACTCCACCGGGGCGATCCCCTTCGGGGTGACCGGCACGTAGGGCTGGTACTTCAGGCGCGCGATGTCCAGGTCGTGGATCTGGTTCAGCCCGCGCAGGTCCAGCGGGGCGGGCAGCACAAAGGTGTCCTCGGGGCGGATGCCCAGCCGGGAGACCAGGAAGGAGCGCACGTACGGGCTGATGGTGTCCTCCACCTCCAGGCGCACTGCGGGGCCAAAGCGGCGCCGCATCAGCTCCTTCTCCATGGCGGTGAGCAGGTTCTCCGCGTCGTCCTCCTCCACTTCCACGTCCTCGTTGCGGGTGACGCGGAAGGCGTGGTGCTCCACGATCTCCATGCCCGGGAACAGGTGGTCCAGGTGGGCGGCGATCAGCTGCTCCAGCGGCACGAATGCCACCTGCTCCTCCAGCGGGACCGCGCCGGACTCCCTGACCTCCAGGGCCGCGTCCTCGCCGCGCAGCAGGTGGGCGGGGTCAACCTCCACGAAGCGGGGCAGGGACTGCGGCACCTTCACGCGCGCAAAGTGTTCCTTGCCGGAGCGCGGATTGCGCAGGATCACGGCCAGGTTGAGCGAGAGGCCGGAGATGTAGGGGAAGGGGTGGGACGGGTCCACCGCCAGGGGCGTGAGCACCGGGAACACCTGCTTGCGGAAGTAGAGCTGCAGGCGCTCGTGCTCGGTGGCGTCCAGCTGGTCGATGCTGGTCAGCACGATCCCTTCGCGGGCCAGGGCCGGCTTGATGTCGCTGTGGTAGAGCTCGGCGTGCTCGGCCGTGAGGGCCTGGGCCCGCTCCGTGATGGCGTCCAGTTGTTGGCGCGGGGAGACCCCGTGGGTGGGGGTGGCGATGTTCGTGGCGATCCGACGCTTCAGGCCGGCCACCCGCACCATGTAGAACTCGTCCAGGTTGGAGGAGAAGATGGTGAGGAACCAGGCCCGCTCCAGCAGCGGCAGGTCGTGGTCCGCCGCCTGCTCCAGCACGCGCTTGTTGAACGCCAGCCATGAGAGCTCCCGGTTGGCGAAGCGGTCCGGGAAGTGCTTGGGCTTCTTGTCGCTGGTGGGCAGCTCCGGCTCGGCCCGCTTGGCGGCCTTCTTCTCCGCCTTGGCCTCCTTCTTCTCCTCCTTGTCCGACGTTCCGCCCACCTTCCCCTTCTCCCCGGCCGCACCGCTACTGGCCGCAGCGGAGGGGGCGGCAGGCGGGACGTCGGCCACCACGGCCTGCCCGGCGGGGGCCGGACGCGCGGGGGCCGCTGCCACGGTGACGGGACGCGTGGGGGCCGCTGCCACGGTGACGGGCGAGACGACGCCGCGCGGGAAGAGGTCTCGCGGCGTGGGTCGGTGAATCAGGCCGGACTCGGAGCCGAAGTCCTTGTCCTCGTAGTCCACCACTTCCTCACCCGTGAGGAAGTCCTTGGGATCGGCGGGCTCGATCGTGTAGGGCTGAGCGGGCTGGGGATCCTGAGTGTCCATGTGCTTATCGTTCCAGGCAGAAGTAAAGAGAAGGTGAAGAAGGTGGGCGTGTGGTGGGACAGCCAACCGGGATGAGTTGGCTATCCCACCGCGCCAGCCGGCCTATTCCAGGGACTGGCCCATTCCCGGGGCCGGTCTATTCGAGGGGCCGGCCTATTCCAGGGCGCCGCGAGACTGCAGCTGGGAGGCGCGGGCAAGGTCCTGTGCCAGCGCCGGGATGCTCAGCAGCGGCAGCGGCGGCAGGGCATCCTGGTCCAGGGTGCTGAGCGCCTCGGTGAGGTGGGCGCACGCACGCAGGACGGCCGGGAAGCTGGGGGCGCCGGCGCTGAACAGCGAGGTCAGCTGCACGAAGACGCTGGACGGGTCGATGCCGACGCTGCGAGTGGCCTGGCCGACGCGCTCGGGCGCCGACTGCCACCACTCGTGCAGCAGGTAGAGGCGCCACAGCGTGCCCGGTGTGGTGGAGGCGGGCGACTGCGCCCACAACGCCGCCAGGGCACTCAACCCGGCGTCCCCGGCGTGGTCCAGCAGCTCGCGGGCGTCGTCGGAGATGTCCGTGGGCAGCAGGCAGGCGTTGATCGTGGCGGCGGCGGAGAGCGCGGCGGCCTCGGCAACCAGGGCCGGGTCTTCCTCGCCGCGGATCGCCTCCGCGTCGGCAGGCTCAAGGATCGCGGGGCGGCGGGGCCGCATGGGCTCGGTCATCGTTGGCCTCCTTCTGGTCGGGCAAGGGGCGGGCGGCCGGGCTGGCCGCGCACTCCTCCCCTCAATTGTGACCCCTCCCACGCGAACTCGCAGCCGGTCAGGGAAAAAGGGCGGTTCGCACGCGCCGCTGCCGGGCCCGGGCGGCTTGCTCTCCTCCTCCACCCCCAACACCACCTCCCCCACGGACACCTCCACCAGAGCTTCGACCGCAGCCGGGCCCGGTCGACCGCGCGCCCGGGGCTGGGCCGATGTGCGCAAACGGTCGGGCCTTTGTTGTTCTCGTTGAGCCTTTGTTGCACCGGTTGTAGCTTTCTTGCACCTCTTGTGGCGCTACGACGCCGATTAACGCCTCAACAGGTCGCCCAAAGGCTCAGGCGCTGCAAGAAAGGCTCGAAAGCTGCAACAAAGGCTCAACCGCTCGCGCAATGCCCCGGAGTCGGCAGCCAGCCTCGGCCCTTCGAGCGGTCTTCCCCCGCCCGCGCATATGCCCGACCGGCATCCTCCTCCATGTGCGCCCGCTCGATGGTCTTCCGCCGCCCGCGCATGTGCCTGACCGGCTCCAGCGCTTGCCGTGCGGACCGGTGGCTACTTCGCCGCGCGGCCCAGTACCCACCATGGACGACGTTCCACCGGCCGCCCCGCCCCACCCGCCATTCGTGTGCACGGCCCGATCCGGGGAGCGGACCGGCCGGGGTTGCGCAAACGATTGTGGGGTTAATCGACCTATTGAGCCTTTGGTGCACCTCTGGAGCTTTTGGTGCACCTATTGAGGGGTTACCCGACCGGGTAAGCCTACGACTGGTTCACTAAACCCACGAGAGGTGCACCAACCCTACGAGAGGTGCACTATCCCCTCAATCGTTTGCGCAAGAACCCTTCGGCAGTAGCTCGCAGCCGGGCGCTGGGCAAGGCCGGGTCGGACTCGGCCAGGTCGGACTCGGCCGGGCGCTGGGCAAGGCCGGGTCTGACTCGGCCGGGCGCTGGGCATGGTCGGGGCGGGCCCGCTCGGGCCGGGTCGGCATCGGCGGCCCCGGCGGCGATTGCCGCGAACCCGGTTGCGCCCGGCCGGGCATGCCACCTGCGCGCGTAGCCAGGGGCGGACGGAGAGACGAGCGAAGTCCCGGGAATCCTTGGCGAATTCCCGGGACTTCTTCCGGTGCCCCCAGTAGGACTCGAACCTACGACCCACGACTTAAAAGGACGCTGCTCTACCGACTGAGCTATAGGGGCTTGTTGGCTGGTGAAACCAAGGGAACAGTGTAGCCGCAAAGCCGCCCTAGGCCTACGGCCCGCGCACAACCCAACCTGGAGTCGGCTCTCAGCCAGGCAGGTCGCCACCACGTTAAGAGACACACCCGCCACCCGACGCCACCCCCGCCGCCGGCGGTCACACCCAGCGCGTAACAAATGCCCGGCAGGCGCGAACTCGGGGACGAGCACCCCAACCGCGTATTTGATCAGTGGCCGCCCGTCGCCGGCGGCGCCTCCACACAGCGGCCCCCCTGACACTGCAAAGGTTGGACCCGCACTAGGCAGGCACCCGCCCCGGAGCCGGCTCAGCGCACCGCAAAGTCGGTTTAACCCGCACTAGCCAGACTCTCGAAGCCTCACGGGACGTTACCGATGACCAATCCTCAATTGGACCCGCAGTATGCAGACACACGGAACCTCACGGGACGTGATCGCTGACCAATCCTCAATTGGACCCGCGCCGGGCACGCACCCGGCGCGCACTCGGGAGCATCCCCGTCTCCCACCACCGGGGCGTTGGCCGCCGCCTCCCCAAAGCTGGTTAGAGGTTGCTCGCCACCAGGAATACGGCCATTGCGCCGGCCGCCACCGCCACGGCCAGCCAGAAGCCCGGCTTGTAGAAGAAGTCGCCGCTGCGGGCCCCGGCTTCACCGGCGGCGCGCCGTCGCTCCTGGTCCTGTTCCCGCGCGGAGTTCGCGGCGGCGGGATCCGGCAGTAGCTCGGCTCCGCTCGCGGCCGGGATCCCCCAGGCTCCCTGGGCTAGGAGGTCCCCGGTGTCGCTTCCAGGCTGCCCGCCCTCCCCGTCCTTTCGTTCTTCCGGTAGAGAATCGCGCTCTCCCGAGTCGGCGCCCTGAACAGCCGCGCCCTGCACCCCGCCCTGAACAGCCGCGCCCTGCACCCCGCCTTGCCAAGGCGCGCCCCGCTCGGCGACCTCGCCTGGCGCGGGCAGGACGGGCGGCGGGATTTCCACGACGTGCTCGATGCCTTGGGGCTCTACCTGTTCCATTGCTGTGCCTCCTTCGGGTGGTCGGGGGGTCTGCCGCCGCCGGGACGGGCGCCTGCCGGGAACGCACCGCGCTAACCGCGAATGCCCTACCGCAAACCGCAAACGCCGCCGTTAACCGCGAATGCCCCGACTACCCCCAGACGCACCCCGTTACACGCGCGTGGACCGCGCTGCACGCGGGCTCCTCCGGCGGGGCCCTGCCAGACGCGCGGCTGCGCGCGAATCGCGCGAATCCGCCCGCTTCCAGGTCGTGGCTTCGGCGAGAGCAACACTAGCGGCTAGTGCTACGTTGAACCTATGCCGGTTTCGGATCTTTCTAGCAGCTTCCAGAACTACCTGAAGGCCATTTGGTCCCTTCAGGAGTGGAGCGACGATCCCGTGACCACGTCCGCTATCGCGGCGCGCGTGCAGGTGCGCTTGTCGTCGACCTCTGACGCGGTGCGTAAGCTCGCCGCGTTGGGGCTGGTGCGTCACGCCCCCTACGGCGCGATCACGCTTACCCCGCTGGGGCGGCGCTACGCGGTGGAGATGGTGCGCCGGCACCGGCTGCTGGAGTCCTACTTGGTGTGGCAGTTGGGTTACACGTGGGATGAGGTGCACGACGAGGCCGAGGCCCTGGAGCACGCGGTGAGCGACCTGTTCATCGAGCGGATCGACGCCGCGCTGGGTCACCCGGTGCGCGACCCGCACGGCGATCCCATCCCCTCCGCCGACGGCACCCTGCCCTCGCTGGAGGCGGTCTCGCTGAGCGAGGTCGAGTTTGGGACGCCGGTGCGCGTGGAGCGCATTTCGGACGACGACGCCGCCGCCCTGCGCCATTTGAGCACCAACGGGATTGGCGTTGGGACCGTGGTGACGGCCTCCGACGGCCCGCCCTTCTCCGGCACCGCCATCCTGGCGACGGAGGGACGCGAGCCGCTCCCCCTGGGCAAGCCGTTGCTGGAGTCGATCTTCGTCTCTCCGCTCGGATAGGGAGCTGGTATCTGAGCGTGGCCGGGGCCGCAGCTGGGGCTGCGGCTGCAGGCTCGCGTGCTCTCGGTGTACCTCGGGGGCGGGCCGCTGACGCGTTTGGCCCGCTGGACCGTGCCACTCAGCTCCCTGCGCGCCTCGGGGCGCACCACCTATCGACTCGAAAACGCCGCCGGGGGCCGGGCGGATGATCCGCCCGGCCCCCGGCCCTACGTTCTGCGAAACCTAGGCGCGCGCCGCGCGCGCCACTGCGGCGGCCCCGGCACCCGCGGCGCCAGCACCCCCGGCGCCCGCAGCCTGGGCGGTTTCCTCCTGGCCCAGCTGGCCGTGGAGCCGCCTGCGGCGCCACCAGTTGCGCACCTGCACCGACCCGAACGCGATGGCAAAGATGACGCCGTAGAACACGCTCATGCCCGCAGAGGTGGCGACGTTCAGCGAGTACGCCATCTCGAAGCCGGCCCAGGCGCCCAGCCCGGCCACGAGCAGCGTCACCAGGATCATCGACCCCAGGCGCTTGGTGAGCAGGGCGGCCACGGCGGCCGGGATGACCACCAGGGCCAGGATCAGGATCGCGCCGGCCGCGTTGAACGCGGCGGTGACGGTGACGGCCACCAGGAACATGAAGACCGTGCCGAGCATGCCGGTGCGCAGCCCGGCCACGCGGGCGAACTCGCTGTCGAAGGTCGCCACCTTCAGGCGCGGCAGCAGCAGGGCGATCGCGATCGCGTTGATCGCCAGCACGCCCAGCATGACGTAGAGGTACTCGGGGCCGATGCTCTGCCCGTTGACGAACACGTGCTTGAAGGCCGCCAGGTTCAGGTCTCCCACCAGCACCGCGTGCACGTCTAGGTGAATGTGCGCGAAGTCGGAGGTCACCAGGATCACGCCGCCACTGAACAGCGCCGGGAAGAGCAGGCCCTGCGGGGCGTCGCCCGTGACTAGTCGGGTGCGGGTGAGCCAGTCGCTGCCCAGCACCACGGCCAGGCCGGCCAGGGCCGCGCCGGCCACCAGCAGCGGGGAGTCCAGGTCGTGGGTGAAGTAGAAGCCCACCACGATGCCGGGGAACACGGCGTGCGCAATCGCGTCCACCAGCATGGATTCGCGGCGCAGCACCACGAAGACGCCGGGCAGCGAGGCCGCCAGGGCCGTGACGATGGCCAGCAGGAGTACGCCGGTCGTGTAGCTCATAGCCTTGCCTTCCCCTCAGCTCGCTCCCCTGCGGCCGCCATCGCACCGGCCGGGATGGGCGCGGCGGGGCGGGCGGCAACGTCGTCCCTCCGGCGGCGCAGCTGGTTGCGGGCGATCCAGCGGGCCACCAGGCCACGGCGCGGCGCGGCCAGCAGGGAGAACAGGAAGAACACGGACAGGACCACCACGATCACCGGGCCGGTGGGGACGTTGCCGGCGGAGACGGAGACGTAGGCGCCGATCGCGCTGCCCAGACCGCCCAGGAAGGCGGACAGGACGACCATGGAGGGCAGAGAGTTGGTCCACTGGCGGGCGGTGGCCGGCGGCATGACCACGAAGGCCACCATCAGCACCAGTCCCACGGCCTTCACGCCGATCACGGTGGCGGCCACGATCGCGGCGAAGAGGGCCAGGTCCAGCCACTTGCCCTTCAGGCCGATGACGGTGGCGTGGGCGGAGTCGAACGCCCGCAGCGAGAACTCCTTGAACAGCGCCAGCATGATCGCCAGGGCGATGCCGCCCACCACCAGGGAGGTGATCAGGTCGGCCTGGGTGAGGTGGGAGGCGTTGCCGAACAGGTAGTCCTGGATGCCGCCCTTGCCCTTGTAGCGGCCGTTGGTGATGATCCGCATCATGACCATGCCGATGCCGAAGAACACCGTCAGCACCACCACCATGGCGGCGTCGATGGGCAGCTTGGAGTGGCTGCGAATGTAGTTGGTCAACACGGCGGCCAGGGTGCCGGCCACCACCGCACCAACGGTCAGGGTGACCAGGTTGCGGCCGTCCAGGTCCAGGGCCACGGCCACCAGGAAGGCACCCAGCGTGCCGGGCAGGGCGGAGTGGCTGACCACGTCGGAGATGAGGGACTGCTTGCGCAGGTAGGCGAAGCAGCCCAGCGCGCCTGCAACCACACCGATCACGGTGGTGCCCAGCAGCACCATCCGGAAGGTGTAGGAGGCCAGGAATTCGGCGATGCTCATTTACTCGCCCACCGCGAAGGAGAGGAAGGACTCGTCCAGGGCCGGAACCTCGTAGGCGGCCTGGATGGCCTCGCGGGTGAAGGCCTGGGCGGTGGTGCCCGAGGCGATCAGGCGGCGGTTGAGCAGCGCCACGTGGTCGCAGTACTGGCCCACGGTGGCCAGGTCGTGGTGGACCAGGATGACGGTCTTGCCCTGCTCGCGCAGGCTGCGCAGCACGTCCAGGATCGCGCCCTGGCTCTTGGCGTCGATACCGGCGAAGGGCTCGTCCATGCAGTACAGGTCGGGCTCCTGCACCAGGGCACGCGCCAGGAAGACGCGCTGGCGCTGGCCGCCGCTGAGCTGGCCGATCTGGCGGCCGGCGAACTCGCTCATGCCGACCGTCTCTAGCGCCTTGCGGGCGGCGTCCTTCTGTTTGCGGCCGGGCCACTTCAGCAGGCCCAGGCTGGCGTAGGTGCCCATGGTGACCACGTCCAGGACGGTGGCCGGGAAGTCCCAGTCGACGCTGGCGGCCTGCGGCATGTAGGCCACGCGGGAGCGCACGGTGGAAAGCGGCTTGCCGAAGAACTCGACCTCGCCGCGCACCGGGGTGAGCAGGCCCAGGATGCACTTGAGGAGGGTGGACTTGCCGGCGCCGTTGGGGCCAACCACGCCCATGATCACGCCCGTGGGGACGTCCAGGTCGATGTCTGTGAGCACCGGCGCGCTGTGGTAGGCGGCGGTGAGGCCGCGCACCTTGCAGGCGATGGCCTCGCTGGGCGGCGTGGCGGCCGGGGAGCCGGATTGGACGACGTTGGCCGCAGCGGCCGTCGCGTCTACCGCGCGGCCCCCAGTGGTAGCGGACGTGTTGGACACTTCCATCCTCCTTCGGTGGAGGGGTGTTGGCGCTGTTGCGCCGGAGCCGCGCGGCCACCCCCCTCCAACAAGGGTGGCCGCGCGGGGGTTGGAGGGCCCGAGGGCCCCGCTTACCCGTCGCTGAGCGGCCTCACTTTCCGCCCAGCGCCTCCACGATTGCGTCGACGTTGTGCTTGAAGACGCCCAGGTAGGTGTCAACGCCTTCCTCGGCGCCCAGGGAGTCAGCGAACAGCTCCTTGTCGCTGATCTGGACGTCCCAGCCCGCCTTCTTCACGGCTTCCTGCAGGTGCTGGATGGCCTGGGGGTTGGCCAGGTTGTCCTGGAAGATGACGGGCACCTTCTTCTCCGCGACCATCTTGGCCAGCGCGTCGATGTCCGCAGCGGAGAGCTGTGCCTCAGAGGAGACGAAGTCGGTGGCGTGGATCTCCAGGTTGAAGGAGGCGCCCAGGTAGTTGAAGGCGTCGTGGCCGGTGACCAGCACGCGGGTGGCCAGGCCCTCGAAGGCCTTCTCGGCGTCGGCCTTGGCCGTGGCGATCTCGTCCTGGTACTTCTTGGCGTTGGCCTTGTAGGTCTCGCCGTTGGCCGGGTCCACCTCGGCGAGCTTGTCGGCGATGTAGCCGGTGACCAGGATCCAGTTGTCCGGGGAGTTCCAGATGTGCGGGTCGTGCAGCGGGTTGCCCTTGTCGTCGGTTTCGGGCCAGTCCAGCAGGTTCTCCTTGGGCAGCATCTCGCCGACGGCGATCTGCTTGTCGCCCAGGCCCTCCAGCTGGTCCAGCATCTGGGCCTCCATGTGCAGACCGGTCCACACGGTCAGGTCTGCGGCCTGCATGGTCTCCAGGTCCTTGGTGGTGGGCTGGTAGGTGTGCGGGTCGCCACCGGGGCCGACCATCGTGGTGATGTTGGCGTCGGGCGCGATGTTCTTCACCGCGTCGGCCAGGTAGCCGGTGGTGGCAAAGACGTCCAGGCTCTCGGAAGCGGCGCCGCCGTCGGCAGCCGGCTTCTGGTCGCTCTTGGCGCTGCAGCCGGCCAGCAGGAGGGCAGAGCCAGCAGCAACGGCAACGGCGCCGCGCATGAGCCTTGCGTACTTCATAAGTTCCCCTTTCGACATCACCGTAACTTATTGTTCGGCGAGACGTAGTCAGTGAGCGTAGCCTAACCTGGGCTACGGAGTTGAGAATAGTCCTCACAAAGAGGGGTGCTTGGGAACAAAGGCACAGGGAAAACGTGGCATTGCTCAAGAAAATGCGGGAAGGCCACGCGGAGCCGCGAAGCGTCCAGTGTGCACAATCACACGGCGCGCGATCCGAGCTGACGTTCGCGACATAAAGGTGGGGTCGGCCCGCCGAAGCGGGCCGGCCCCACAGCCAGCTCCCAGCCGCATCAACCCGTCCGGAACCCGCCCCCATCGGCGGGTCCCGCCGGCCCTCACTGCAGCGGCTTGAACTGAAGCGACACAGAGTTCATGCAGAACCTGTTACCCGTAGGAGTCTGCGGGGCATCCGGGAAGACGTGCCCCAAGTGAGAGTCGCACCGGGCGCAGCGCACCTCCGTGCGCAGCATCCCGTGACTGCGGTCCTCCAACAGCCTCACCGCGCCGCCGTCCAGCGGCGCGTAGAACGACGGCCAACCACAGTGCGAATCGAACTTGGTCAACGAATCGAACAGCTGGGCCCCGCAACCGCCGCAAGAGTAGGTGCCCTCACGGTCCTCGTGCAGCAGCTCGCCCGTGTGCGGCCGCTCAGTGCCGGCCTCCCGCAGCACGTGGTAGGCCAGCGGGCTCAACCGGGCCCGCCACTGCGCCTCCGTGACCGGAAAGTCCTGCCCCTCCCCGGCCTCACCAGAATCGGGCCCCGGGTTGGGGGCGGCAGCCAAGGCGTCGTCGGACACAGAATCAAAAGTCATTTCAGCTCTCCCTCTCAATCGCGCCCTCCACGCGAGTGCGCGGCAAACTCGTGGGGGCATTTTGCTGCAACCAGGACACCACGTGCTCGCGCAACTGGCAGCGCAGCTTCCACACGTCGCCCGGCGTCGCGGCCGAAACCAGCAGGCGCAACTCCACGCTGCCGCCCTTGGCGTCCGTCACCTCCACCGCGCACTCCCGGCCATCCCACAACTCGCAAGACTCCAGGAAACTACGCGCCTCGGCGCGCACCAGCTCAACCGGCACCCGCCAATCCACGTCCACGAACACCTGCCCAATCCCGTCCTCGCCGTGCCGCGACCGCGTCTCGAAGAACGTCTTGATGAACAGCGTGGAGGGAACCACCACGTGGCGCCCGTCCCACACGGACAACACCACGTAGGTCAGCGTCACCTCCTCCACCTTGCCCGTGTTCGACTCGATAGTCACCGTGTCCCCCACCCGCACCGCGTTCGTAAACGCCAACTGCAGGCCCGCGAACAGGTTCGCCAAACTGGACTGCGCCGCCAAGCCCGCCACCAGCGAGATCAAACCCGCCGACGCGAGCACCGACGTCATCGCCGTGCGCGCCCCCGGGAACGTCATGATGATCGCCACCGTGCCAGCCACGCTCACAATCGCCACCGCCACCCGGCGAATCATCTGCGCCTGCGTGGTGCGCCGGCGGGCCGTGAGCGGGTCGTCCACACTCAACGCCACCACCCGCTGCTCCGCGTGCACGATCAGGCGCGCCACCAGCCAGGTCGCCACCGCGATCGCGCACACCAGCAAGAAGTGAGAGACCAACTCCACCCAATGCGGCTCCACCGCCAGCGGACGCGCCGCCCGCGTCACGTTCAACACCGCAAACGCGCCCACGGCCATGCCCAGCAGCAGCATCGGCAGGCGCAACCGCCGCGACGGCGCCGCCTGGTGACGCCGCAGCGTGCCCACCTTCCACACCATGTAGACGGCCAGGCCCACGCCGGCGCCAACCACCGTGCCAATCAGAATCGGCAAACCGAACTCCAGCAGCGAAGCGGGCAGTCGAAACACAGCCAGATCTGCGGCAAAAACGGGAAGCGGAATCGCGGCGGGCATGCGCCCAGTCTAGGTCCGGCCCAGCGCCACCGCCCGGGAGGCGCCGGTTCCGACCGCGCCGCGAGGGGACCTACCCGCCGACAAGCGAACAGGGCGGGCAGAGGGGGCGGCGGGCGGAACGTCGGCCCACTACCCCCACCCCAACTCGTGCAGGCGATCGTCCTCGATGCCGAAATGGTGGGCGACCTCGTGAACCACCGTCACCGCGATCTCCTCCACCAACTCCTCCCGATCCTCACACATGCGCTTAAGCGGGCCACGGAAGATCGTGATGCGATCCGGCAACGCGCCCGCACCCCAATAGTCGCCACGCTCCGTCAGCGGCGTGCCCTCGTAGAGACCAAGCAGGTCATCGGCGTGCTCCTCACCGCACTCCTCGCACCAAAACGGCTCGGCAGACTCCAGCTGCTCCTCGGTGGGCTCGTCCTCCACCAACACCACCACGTTGTCCAGCCTGCTCAGCAACCCGTCAGGGATCTGCTCCAAGGCCTCCTCGACGGCGGCGTCGAACACATCATCCGGCACGTCAATCACCGCCCCATCCTCCCACCCCCAAGCTCACCGGCGCGGAAAACCCCGCCCAAACGGACCATCTCAGGCCAAAAGTCGCCTGTGTCCCGTCTCACCCGGAGACGATTTGCCCTCCAGGAACTTTTGCCTCTAAGCTAATCCACGTTCCAAAGGGCGCTTCGCCCGGCGGAGCGGCTCTGGCCCCCATCGTCTAGCGGCCCAGGACGCCGCCCTTTCACGGCGGTAGCACGGGTTCGAATCCCGTTGGGGGTACGACAGAGTCAAGGTCTTGTACCAACAAGGCCCCGTAGCGCAGTTGGTTAGCGCGCCGCCCTGTCACGGCGGAGGTCGCGGGTTCAAGTCCCGTCGGGGTCGCGGATGCGAAACTGCCCGGTGACTTCACCGGGCTGTGGAGCATTAAGGCTCTGTAGCTCAGTTGGTAGAGCGTTCGACTGAAAATCGAAAGGTCACCGGATCGACACCGGTCGGAGCCACGAACAGCCCCGAGGAAACTCGGGGCTTTTTCGTATTCGCGGGCGGGGCCGGGGGCGGACGAGGGCCGGGGGCGGCCGGGCGAGGGCCGGGTGCGGGCCGGGTGCGATCTCGCGGGGTGCCGCAGCTTCGAATGTTGGTGACTGCGGGCACACTGTCCCCATGACTCGTTCGCCAGAAATCCCCACAGCGGCCGACGCGCCACTTTCCGCCGCCGCCAGGTCAGTGTGGGCAAAGTCCGGCTACGACCCGGCAAGCACCCGCTGGCTCCCCCTCTGGCTGCACCTGCTCGACACGGCGGCCGTAGCGCGGCACCTGGCGCTCAACTGGTACGGCCCCACCGTGCCGGACATTCTGGAGCGCGAGTTCGCCGACTCCACCACCGGGCTGCCACCCCTAAAGGAATTCGCCGCGCTGGCCGCTTGGATGGGCGCAACGCACGACATCGGCAAGGCAACCCCCGCGTTCGCGCAGCAGGTCCCCCGCCTGTACGACGTGATGCAGGAGGCCGGGCTGAAGTCAGACGTGATTGATCGCAACGAGCGCCGCGAGGCGCCCCACGCGGTAGCAGGGCAGACTTGCCTCAGCAATTGGCTCAATGCCGCGCACGGCTGGACCAGGCGCCAAACTCGAGCACTCACCTCGGTGGTCGGTTCTCACCACGGCCTTCCTCCCACCTTGGCAAAGGTCAACGAGCTCATCAACGGCCTGCGGCCACATCTCTTTGGTGCCAAGACCTGGGAAGAAGCACGGGCAGAGATACTGGATTTCGTCACCACCCGCACCGGCGCCACCTCTCTTCTTTCCCACTGGCGCGGACGCGAATGGAGCCAGCCTTTCCTAGCCGCCCTGTCCGGTCTGGTGATCGTGGCCGACTGGCTTGCTTCTAGCGAGGTCTACTTCCCCACGATGCCGGAGATGGACGACGCCGCCGCACTGCTGCCCCCTTCAGCTCACGCAGTTCGTGTTGAGGCCGCTGTGCAGAAACTGGAGCTGCCAACGCCGTGGCGACCGCTGGATCTGGGAGAATCCCCGGACGAGCTGCTGCAGTCTCGTTTCTCCCTTCCTGACGGCGCGCGCGCCACCGACGTGCAGGCACGGGTGGTGGAAGCGGCCCGAACCATGGAGTTGCCTGGCCTCATGGTGATTCAGGAGTCGACGGGCGGTGGGAAGACCGAAGCTGCCCTGATGGCTGCGGAGGTGCTGGCCGCACGGACCGGTCGGTCGGGTGTCCTGTTCGCGCTGCCTACACAAGCCACCGCTGATGCCATGTTCGCCCGCGAGCTTGCGTGGCTGATGCGCATCCAGGAGCACTACGGCGAGCGTGGTGCTCCCTCGAGCTACAGCGCGAACCTGCTGCATGGACGCGCACGCTTGAATAAAGCTGCCAGAAAGCTCCGCCGAGCTGGGTACGAAATCAGGGATCGTCTACTCGGCAGTGTCGGCGGAGAAATCGGGCTCTCCCCGGTTATGCCCACGCCCCAGGAGGTCGGCAGGGACGAGCCTTTGCCAGACCTGCGCCACGGAGGCAAACGCGTTGCGTTGCCTCACCCGGATGTAGCGATCACGGCCTGGTTTAACGGCAACAAGAAGGCGATGCTCTCTGACTTCGTTGTCACCACAGTCGATCATCTGCTATTCGGTGCGATGCGTTCCCCGCACCTGGCGATGCGCCACCTTGGCCTGTCCCGCAAGGTGGTGATCGTTGACGAGGTGCACTCTTACTCCACCTACATGAACGTCTACCTAGACCGGGTGCTCACCTGGCTGGCCAACTACGGGGTGCCGGTGGTGCTCCTATCGGCCACGCTCTCCCAGAAGCGCTGTGGTGAGCTTGCGGCGGCTTATGGGCGGGGGATCGAACTAGCTGCAGGCGAACTACCCGACGATGTCGACTCCCCTCCGCCGACACGAATTGGTTTCCCAGCGCTGCTAACGATCAGTGCCACCGGCTCGAGAACCGAAGACCTGAACTCTAGCGGCAGACAAAGCACCACCGGTGTGGCACGCCTAGGCAAGGACTGTCTGGTACCGCTACTCGATGACAAGCTCTCCGACGGCGGTTGCGCCCTCATCGTTCGCAACACCGTGAAGCGCGCCCAGGACACCTACCTCGAACTCAAGGCGGTTTTCGGTGACGACGTTTCTCTCCACCACGCGAGGTTCACTATCGCCCATCGGCAGGAGCGTGATAGGAACCTACTGCGCGCGTTCGGGCCTCCTCGGTCAAAGCCACAGCGCCCGCACCGTTCCATAGTGGTGGCCACTCAGGTAGTTGAACAGTCCCTCGATGTCGACTTCGACCTGCTTATTACCGACCTGGCCCCGATAGACCTGGTGTTGCAGCGAATGGGACGCCTGCATCGGCACGTGCGCCCACGCCCTCCCAAGCTCGCCACCCCAGTTGCTTACGTCGACTATCTCCCCTCCACGGCGAGCTCGAGTCCCAGCCTGGAGGGCGGCGCTCGCGCAATTTACGGCGCGCAGGATCTCCTGCTCACTGCGGCCTGCCTGGACCGACTAATCGCTGAGGGGAAACCGGTGGTTGTGCCCGACGACGTACGTACCCTCATTGAGGAGGTATACGGCGACACCGCACGCGTACCGGCTCATTGGGTCGAGCTGGTGGACTCCGCCCGCGCGGAGTGGAACAAGAAGGCACAGCTACTAGAAAACTCAGCGTATAGCTACCTCCTGGCGGAGCCTGACGTAGACAACGGGGCAGGGTTAACTGGCTGGTTGAACACACACGCAATTGCCGACGACGAGGCCGGCCGCGCCCAGGTCAGGGACGGAGAGGACTCTTTGGAGGTGATCCTGCTGGACAAGCGCCTGGTAGGAGGCCAAGAGGAGTACTACACCCTACCGAGCTCTGACGTGCCAGCCTGCCCAGTCCCAACGGACCGGGTTCCCGAACGGGAGGTTGTGGAGGCGATGGCACTATCCGCAGTTCGTCTTCCCTTCACTTTTTCTCGCGGGTCGCTTTTGGATAACTCCATAGCTGAGCTAGAAAAGTGGGTACAAACTGAGTGGCAGGTAGAGCCCGCCTTGCGAGGGCAACTGTTCCTATTGCTCACTGACGGGCGAGCCACTCTGGCCGGAAAGACCTTGGAATACTCACCTGAGTTTGGACTGATGGAGGCGGGCACGGAATGAGCAGCTCTTTCAACCTGGTCGACAAGCCGTGGATACGTGTGACCTACCTGGACGGAAACACAGGGGAGGTTTCCCTTCAGGAGGCCTTCGAGCAGGCAGAACAAATCGCTGCCATCACCGGTGAGCTGGCCAGCCAGGACGTAGCCATCCTGCGCTTGCTACTGGCGATCTGCCACCGAGCGCTGGGGGGTGCCCCTATGTTGTTTGTCAAGCGGCTTGAACGAGTTTCGGGTTTGGTTGTGGGTCGTAGAGGGTGCCTGTGCGGATCATGGCGTGCAGGGTGAGGATGCGGCGGTGGGCCAGGGCGAGGAGTGCTTGGTTGTGGCGTTTGCCTTGGGCGCGTTTACGGTCGTAGTAAGCACGGGAGGTGGCATCGCTTCGTAGGGAGGCAAAGGCAGCTAGGAACATGGCTCGTTTGAGGCGTTTGTTGCCTGTTCTGGATACGTGTTCACCTCTGATGGAGCTGCCCGAGCGTCTGGTTACCGGGGTTAGACCGGCGTAGGAGGCTAGGTGGGCTGCGGTGGGGAAGGTCTTGCCCAGGGTCTCGGCGAGGAAAACAGCTGCGGTCCTGATTCCGATCCCGGGCATGGAAGTCAGGACCTGGAAAAGAGGGTGGGCCTGCACTAGGTGCTCGACCTGGGTGGCGATGTCTTTGCGTTGGGCGTGCAGGGTGATTAGCTGCTGGGCTAGGTGGGGCAGGACTGTGCCTGCGGCTTGGGTGCCGGCAACGGTGACACTTTGTTTGGCTAGTGCTTGGACGATCTGGTCGGCCCATGCGGCGTAGAGTTTGGCTCCGTTGGCTTTGAGTTTGGCGGCAATCCGCGTCTTTCCAGCTTTCTTCAGTTGGGCTGGGGTGGGGTAGGTGTTGATGAGCTGGAGTATGGAGTCATGCTCCAGTTTGGGGCCAAGGACAGCTTCCAGGGCGGGGTGGATCTGGGTGTACAGGCCTCTGATCCGGTTTGCTGTCTGGTTGACCTGACGGGCTAGGTCCAGATCAAACCCGGTCAGCATCGCCAAGGCCGGGCCGTCCTGTTCTCCATCGCCTAACGCGCGCAGGGTGTGAGGCATGGTCAAAGCAGCCATGGCGATCACGGCGGCGTCACGTTTGTCTGTTTTCGCATTGCCCGGGGTTAGGTCGGCGATACGGCGCATGGACAGACCTGGCAGGTAGGCCACGGTGATTTCCATGTCTTGGGCTACTGCCACGGCCAGGGCCCCGATGGTGGCTGGCTGGTCCACCACTACCAAGACCGTGCCGTGTCTAGCTAGGTCTTGGTAGAGCGAGCGGAGTTTGGACTCGTCGTTGGGCAAAGGCTTGTCTAGCAGTTTCTTGCCCGCGCGGTCTAGGGCGTGAGCCCAGTGTTCGCTTTTGCCCACGTCGATGCCGACAAAGACTGAGATCTGGTCTACTTCCATGTGTCCTGCCCCTTGCTAAACCACGGCCAGCGCCACGGTCGCTAGTCCCGCACCCACGTTACGAAAGACCTCGCTACAAGCGGGTCGTTCCCCTAATCAGCGGTCACCAGCGCCCAACTGTCGTGGGTGACAACACCCCCCGGATCATTGGTTAGACAGGGGCAAACCATCATGCCCACGACAGCTGGCCGAGCCCGGAACAACCGAGCCACAAACAAGGTAACGGGCCGAAGACCGTCAAAGAGTGGAAGCGAGCCTGGGCGGCTCCAGATGTTCTTAGAAGCGCAGCCACCGCCTACCTGGCGGAGCACCGCCCTCGTTTCGACCTTCGTGACCCGGTTGCGCCGTTCTTCCAGGTAGCGGGGATTCGGAGTTCCTCAGGAGCTATTTCGGGGTTGGAAAAGCTGATTGCAGATGTGCCCAACGGGGAGCCGTTCTTCACCACTCGGCGCGGTCGAGGGCTCAAGAGCATCAGTTGGGCCGAGGCCGCCCGCTGGCTGGTGCACGTACATTCTTTTGATCCTTCAGGCATTCGCAGCGGCGCGGAAGGAGACCCAGCGGTCAAGGGTGGCAAGGGGTATCCGATCGGGCCCGGCTGGACTGGACAGATTGGCGTCGTCTACGTGAAAGGCGAGAACCTGGCCAAGACTCTCCTGCTCAACACGGTGGTGTGCAAGAAGGTCCCGGACATGCACAGCGTTTCCGAGACAGCAGATTTGCCCCCCTGGGAGCGTGAACCGAGTGGGCCGGCGGGAGCGGAATCGTTGCCGCCAACCGGACCAGTGGCGTGCTACACGTGGCAGACCCGTCGAGTGCTCCTGCATGGCGACGAACACCGTGTGCACGGGCTGTTTCTGGGTAACGGTGACAAGGCCACGCCGCAGAACCGATTCAGCGTCGAGCCGATGACTGCGTGGCGGTACTCAAAGCCGCAGAGTACCAAGTTCAAGACTAAGGTCTACATGCCGCGCAAGCATTCTAAGGAGCAGGCGTTCTGGCGCGGACTGCCTTCTCTGGTTTCTCAGCTGAGCCCGGAAGTGGCTGGGAAGGACGGCGGCTCCCAGTTTAGGCCACCAGCGATCCTCGATTTCTACCAAGTTCTTGTTAGTGAGGAAGTTGTTCCTATTCAGGGCCTGGTACATGTAGTCGCTACCGGCATTGAGTACGGTTCTAACGAGTCAGTAATCGACGAGCTCATTAACGACTCCCTGCAGTTGCCTACCAAGCTGATTCGCCGCGATTCCCCGCTGATCACCTGCGTCCGCGACGCGATGTCTGAGGCGGATCTGGCTGCCTTTGCAATCCGGAATCTTGCAGCCAACCTTGCCAAAGCATGCGGTGCAGAGCCAGACAAGGCCAGTGCCGCAGGCGATGCGGCCAGGGCGGCGATGTATGCGGTTCTGGACCAGGAGTTTCCCAGCTGGCTTGCCTCGCTCGAGAAGACTGACCAGGCAAAGGCCCGCGACGCTTGGCGGACTTTGTTGCATCGTGAGGCCAACCGGCAAAGCCTGGACCTAACTGCAGCGATCCCCGCTACGGCCTTCGCCGGTCGAGGAACCGGCGACGCCCGCATGGATGCCGGCAAAGCTTTGGCATTCTTCCGTTCGGCACTGCGCAAGGGGATCCCGTACCCCACCCAAGAGAAATCATCCACCAACGAGACAGAAAGGACCACGGCATGACCACCCTCGATCCGGGCAATACAGCGGTGACTCCGGGCGACCCCCCGCCCCGCAAAAGTAGGAGGCCGTTTGGCAACAAGACTGTCGAGACGGCCAGCAGGGTCCTCGAAGGCGAGCGCGGGCTTCAGCGCCGGTACTTGGAGGGTGAGTCACGTGCCAGGGCGGAGTTAGCACAGCTCCGTAAAGCAGTACCCAGCTCTCCCGGGGACGTTCCGGCCATCTGGCATCTCACTTCGGTCGAGGTTCCGACTGGTGCTGGAGACGAACCAACTTGGGAGGAGATTGCGGTTCACACCGCGCTGACCCTTTACGCGGTGCATCAGCAATCCAGGTCTGAACCGATGCATGTCCGCGACCAGGGCTTGGGGCACGCGGCTCGTGCACTAGTCGGTACAGGGACCGACGAGAACGATTCGCTGAGGGCGCGCTTCAACGCCCTTGTAACGTCTTCCACGATCACGGAACTGCGCCACCACCTGAAGACCTTTTCCTCACTTCTGCGCGCCAAGGGCATTCCCATGGACTATGTCCTTCTGGCCGGCGATTTGGTTCGTTTCCAGACTCCCGGTGGCGCCAGCGCCATGCGGCTGACGTGGGCTCGCGAGTTCGCTGCGCTCCCGCCCGTTCAGCTCTCCTCTTCTACAACTTCCCCTTCCTCTTCCAACGACTTGGAGCACTGACATGACTACCTTTGTTGACCTGCACATCCTTCAGAACCTGCCGCCGTCGTGCGTGAATCGCGACGATTCTGGCTCTCCTAAGACCGCCGTTTACGGCGGTGTTCGGCGCCTACGGGTTTCCTCTCAGTCGTGGAAGCGGGCCACCCGGCAGTTCTTCGAGACCCGATTGGACCCCACCGAGGTTGGCATCCGCACCAAGCGCGTCGTTGAACTGGTGGCCTCCCGCATCGCCGCTCAGGACCCCGACCTGGCAGGAAAGGCTGAGGAGCTGGCCAAGGGCGTGTTCGCGGCAGCCAAGATCAGGGTGGAGCCGCCCAAGAACAAGAAGGATGGCACCCCGGAGTCGGGCTACCTCCTCTTCCTCTCCCCTTCCCAGGTCGACCGCTTGGCCCGACTTGCGGTTGCTGCCGAGGAGCAGGAGGAGAAGGTGGACGCGAAGATGGCCAAGGCCATTTTCAAGGAGGACCACGCAATCGACATGGCCCTGTTCGGACGCATGGTGGCCGAGGACACCGACCTGAACATCGACGCTTCCTGCCAGGTTGCGCACGCGATTTCCACTCACCCCGTGGAGACGGAGCACGACTTCTTCACGGCAGTGGACGATGCCAAGGAGGACTCCGAAGAGAACGAGGATGCCGGCGCCGGAATGATGGGAACGGTTGAGTTCGCCTCCGCCACCATCTACCGCTATGCGACGGTGAACCTGGACATGCTGAAGGAGAACCTGGGTAGCCCCGAGGCCGCGCTGCGTGCCCTTGAGGTTTTCATCGATGGGTTTGCCCTTGCCATGCCCACTGGCAAGCAGAACACCTTTGCCAACCGGACCCTGCCGCACCTCGTGTCCGTCTCCGTCCGAACGGACCAGCCCGTTTCGTTGGTGGGTGCCTTTGAGGAGCCGGTAAAGACCGACGCGACCTCCGGTTACTTGGGGAGGTCCGTTAAGCGCTTGGCAGAGCACGCAGCTGCGATCGGGGAAGAGTTTGGGCTCCGCCCCGCGACGAGCTTTGTGGCTGGCCTGGCTGACCAGGAAATCACCGCTCCTCTGGGCGAGCACGTTGGCTACGCAGAGCTGGCAAGTAAGGTCCGCGACGCCGTCTCTCCGCTGCTGAGCAAGCAGGAGTCTGCCTGATGTCCACCTTGCTCCTGCGTTTGGCAGGTCCTTTGCAGTCTTGGGGGGTGAAATCGCGTTTCGCGGTGCGAGGCACTGAGCTTGCCCCCACTAAAAGCGGCATTATCGGCATGCTCGCCGCAGCTTTGGGGAGGCGTCGCACTGATCCCTTAGAGGATCTACTCCAGCTTCGGTTCGGGGTGCGGAAGGATCAGCCTGGCCGCCTCCTACGGGATTTTCACACCGCCCACGACCGCAAGGGAGGGTCGATGCCGCTCTCTGAGCGGTATTACCTGTCCGACGCTGTATTCCTTGCCGGCATCGAGGGAGAGCTCGAACTATTGCGCGGCCTTCATGAGGCCGTGCGCAACCCCCAGTTTCCTCTCTACCTGGGCCGGCGTTCCTGTCCACCCAGTCGCGCGATCCCAATCGACGTGAGAGACGGCGACTTGTACACCGTTCTATCGTCGGAGCCGTGGCAGGCGTCAGACTGGTTCAAGAAGCGCAATAAATCCATCATCGCTGAGCTCCTTCTCGATAAGGAAGTCGTGCCTG
This sequence comes from Buchananella sp. 103232, assembly GCF_058725725.1. Taxonomy (NCBI): domain Bacteria; kingdom Bacillati; phylum Actinomycetota; class Actinomycetes; order Actinomycetales; family Actinomycetaceae; genus Buchananella; species Buchananella sp. 103232. The sequence continues at coordinate 33,061 of NZ_JBZXJM010000014.1, forward strand.
ACGAGATCAGCGTTGGCGACATCCGAACCTCCCGGGACGTTCCCCTCTCGTTCGATCCCGAGTTCCGAGACTACGGCTTCCGCGAGGTCGAGCGCCTGACGGTACCGCTCGGAGACGGCTCCGCAGACCCGCACGACCCGATGACGACTGTGGAGGAGGCAGGCAATGTACCTAACCAAGCTTGAGATTGATCCTCGCCGCAGACTTGCCCGCAAGTTTCTGGGATCACCCCAGGCGATGCACGCCGTTGTGGCCAAGGCAGCGGGAGATTCAGGGCAGGATTCCGAGGGACGGGTGCTTTGGCGGGTCGACCGGCTCTACTCGCACACCTCGCTCTTCATTCTTTCTCCACAGGCACCGGACTGCTCCCAAATTGAGCAGGAAGCTGGCGTGGCTGGGAGTGTGGCCCGCACTCTCGACTACCGCCCGTTCCTGGACAAGCTAGAGAACGGGCAGGAGTGGAGTTTCCGCCTGACAGCCAACCCAGCACGCGCCATCGCGCAGGGGGCAGGCAAGCGCGGAAAAGTTGCCGGGCACGTGACCGTGGCGCAGCAACAGGAATGGCTGACAACGCGAGCGCAGCGAAACGGCTTCGAGCTCCTTGCTGTGCCCGGTGTAGAGCCCGACTCCTTGGACGCTGCGGCCTCGGTAGCACACCGAGAAAAGCCGGTGTTCCGCCGCGCCCGGGAGGACGGTGGCAGGGACATCGTCACCATCAACAGGACAGTCTTTGAGGGAGCCCTGCGAGTCACAGACGTGGACGCGTTTAGGACCGTGCTTGTCAAGGGACTCGGGCGCTCAAAGGCCTACGGGTGTGGCCTGCTGACTCTGGCAAAGAGCTCAGGGAGCTAGCCATGTCCAGGCTGCTTCCCGTCCCGGTCACAGCACTGCCTAGGGTGCAGGATCGCTCGTCCTTCCTCTATCTGGAGCATTGTGTGGTCCATCGGGAGGATGGTGCCCTGACCGCCAGAAACGATCAGGGCACCATCCGGGTACCCGCTGCATCACTGATCGCCGTGCTGCTAGGACCCGGGACAACGGTGAGTCATCAGGCGATGGCATTGCTGGGCGAATGCGGCACCACGGCAGTGTGGGTGGGCGAAAGAGGCGTGCGCTACTACGCGCACGGCCGCTCGCTGGCCACGTCCAGCCACCTGCTGATAGAACAGGCCGCACGGGTCTCCTCGCCACAAAAGAGACTGAAGGTGGCACGGGCCATGTACTGCATGAGATTCGCCGGGGAGGACGTCGGCGGACTAACCATGCAGCAACTACGCGGCCGCGAAGGGGCGCGGGTAAGGGCGATCTACCGGAAGGAGTCTCGTCGCACCGGCGTACCGTGGACTGGGAGGGACTACAAGGCAGACGATTTCGAAGCATCGGACCCGATCAATCAGGCTCTCTCCGCAGCAAACGCCGCGCTTTACGGGGTGGTTCACGGTGTGATCGTTTCCCTGGGGTGTTCACCGGGGCTGGGAGTAGTCCACACCGGGCACGAGCGCGCATTTGTTTACGACATCGCCGACCTTTACAAGGCGGAGGTGTCTATTCCCATCGCCTTCGACGTCGTCGCGGAGGGAATGCAGGACCTAACCGGAACGGTAAGGCGACGGGTCAGAGACCGAATCTTCGAAGCACGAATCATCGAACGATGCGTTGAGGACATTCGCAATCTACTCGGTGACGCCGAACGAACCGACCTCGCGATCAACGTAGTCTCGCTGTGGGACTACCAGCAGAAGGTTATTGCGGCAGGACAGAACTACGAGGAAGTCGGCGGATGGTAGTGCTGCTCTTATCGGCTGCGCCCGCTGGACTACGCGGTGCAATGACCCGCTGGATGATGGAACTGGCTGCTGGCGTATTCGTGGGTAATCTCAGCGCGCGGGTGAGAGAACAGGTGTGGGAGCTCGTGGCACAAAACCTAGGTCAGGGCAGGGCTCTTCTATTGTGGTCTAGCCGTTGCGAACAAGGATTCGAGGTGGCCTCACTGGGGCATGAGCGCGTTCCAACTAACCTTGACGGATTCCTAGTGCTGCTGGAGCCCTACAAGACTGAAACATCTCCAAACAGGCTGACTGGCAGCGCCCCGGCACGCCAAGAAGGGTGGTCCGTGGCCGGCAGACGACGCAAGTTCCGCAACTCCACGGAGCGGGCTCTGGGTAATCAGTAAAGGAAAACTCTGTACAATCCGGAACAGTTACCCTGGAGATTCAACGATTTCCAAGGGTGGACCCCGCGCGAGCGGGGATGATCCCGCGGCCTTGTACGGGCGCGGGTGCGTGGCCTCGTGGACCCCGCGCGAGCGGGGATGATCCCTCGGCGATACCGCCGGCGACCTTCTTCACGGGGTGGACCCCGCGCGAGCGGGGATGATCCCGTGTAACTGCAACTCCGCTCCCCCTGGCTGGTGTGGACCCCGCGCGAGCGGGGATGATCCCCGCCCGCGTGCTTTCGGCATAGGTACTCACACGTGGACCCCGCGCGAGCGGGGATGATCCCTCTATTTGGTGTATTTTTTTTTCATACGTTATGTGGACCCCGCGCGAGCGGGGATGATCCCCCATACTCGCCCGGTCTCAGTGTCAAGCCACCGTGGACCCCGCGCGAGCGGGGATGATCCCTGGTCACGGTAGGCAGCCATTGCGTCAACCGTGTGGACCCCGCGCGAGCGGGGATGATCCCCCGCCCCCGTGTCGGCTATACGCGCACGCACTGTGGACCCCGCGCGAGCGGGGATGATCCTGCAGTAGTGGGGCCTAGAAGCGCTTGGAGGGGGTGGACCCCGCGCGAGCGGGGATGATCCTTAGTGCGAGGGGCGTTGCGTGAACAGCGCCCCGTGGACCCCGCGCGAGCGGGGATGATCCCCCAAGTCGAAACCGAGTCGGTTTCCAGTGGGTGTGGACCCCGCGCGAGCGGGGATGATCCTGGTGTATGACGGGGGCTCAATTCCGTTATTAGGTGGACCCCGCGCGAGCGGGGATGATCCTGCCGTGAGGGGGCCTAGGGGAGCTTGGAGGGGGTGGACCCCGCGCGAGCGGGGATGATCCCCCGGCCCGGTGTCGGCTATACGCGCGCGGGTAGTGGACCCCGCGCGAGCGGGGATGATCCCAAGAGCTAGTTGCCGAACATGTGCCGGCCCTGGTGGACCCCGCGCGAGCGGGGATGATCCTAGCGAAAAAGTCTGAGCGCCCTGCCGGGGCGCGTGGACCCCGCGCGAGCGGGGATGATCCCAAGACTGTAAGGACCAGTAGAAACGTCAAACTGTGGACCCCGCGCGAGCGGGGATGATCCCGCGGTGCGCAGGGACGGGAGGATATTGGCGCGGTGGACCCCGCGCGAGCGGGGATGATCCCGCGCCCTCCGGGCCACCCTCGGCACCGTGTCGGTGGACCCCGCGCGAGCGGGGATGATCCCGCCGGGTAGTTCAAATCCGGGCGCCCGCTCATGTGGACCCCGCGCGAGCGGGGATGATCCCGGCAAGCGTAGCTCGAAGCGCGCGCCAAAGGGGTGGACCCCGCGCGAGCGGGGATGATCCTAGCGCCAACTACCTGCATAAATGCGGGCCAAAGTGGACCCCGCGCGAGCGGGGATGATCCCACCCTAAACAATTGGCTGGGCGGTATTCCGCAGTGGACCCCGCGCGAGCGGGGATGATCCCGGCATTCACGCCCTGCCCAGAGACGGCCAGCAGTGGACCCCGCGCGAGCGGGGATGATCCCGATTTTGAGTATCTGGAGTATCTGCCACCGATGTGGACCCCGCGCGAGCGGGGATGATCCCTTGGCTGCGTCGGTCTCGTAGCGGCGGGCGGCGTGGACCCCGCGCGAGCGGGGATGATCCCTTGATGGTAATGCTGGTTCTTACCTTGTGCGTGTGGACCCCGCGCGAGCGGGGATGATCCCTCGATCATGGACGGCGTGATCTCCAGCCAGTCGTGGACCCCGCGCGAGCGGGGATGATCCGGGGAGGTTGCGGAAGTCCGCGATTTGGTCGGGGTGGACCCCGCGCGAGCGGGGATGATCCTGGTCGGCGCCTGACGCCAGTCACAGAAAGCGGGTGGACCCCGCGCGAGCGGGGATGATCCCCGCTCGGTCGGCTCCAGCTGAGCGGCACCCTGGTGGACCCCGCGCGAGCGGGGATGATCCTGAATCGCAATCTGAGCGAGCGAAATTGGTCGCGTGGACCCCGCGCGAGCGGGGATGATCCCTAATTGGTGTATCCGGTGTCAATGACGTAAGAGTGGACCCCGCGCGAGCGGGGATGATCCTACACCAATTAGTTGCAGCGCTCAGCGGCTTGTGGTGGACCCCGCGCGAGCGGGGATGATCCCACAGAGATTGCGGCTACTTGGGGCGGCACGAAGTGGACCCCGCGCGAGCGGGGATGATCCCGAGATGAGACCAAATATTGCGGCTACTTGGGGGTGGACCCCGCGCGAGCGGGGATGATCCCGACCGCCCACCACGAAACCGGCACTAACCGGGGTGGACCCCGCGCGAGCGGGGATGATCCCTCTTCTTTGGTGGCGGCAGCTAAGCCCGCCGCGTGGACCCCGCGCGAGCGGGGATGATCCTGGTGTATGGCAGAGGTCTAATTCCGTTAATGGGTGGACCCCGCGCGAGCGGGGATGATCCCTAGCGCGGACTTAACCGCGTAGTACCCGCCCGGTGGACCCCGCGCGAGCGGGGATGATCCCGCTGTTCACGCAACGCCCCTCGCACATTTTTTGTGGACCCCGCGCGAGCGGGGATGATCCCTAATTGGTGTGTGTATACACCATTTAACTAATGTGGACCCCGCGCGAGCGGGGATGATCCCGAGCGGTGCCCGTGGCGGCCTCATTAGCCGCCGTGGACCCCGCGCGAGCGGGGATGATCCCGCCACACGGCAGGACCGTACCTGACAGGCCACGTGGACCCCGCGCGAGCGGGGATGATCCCACCAGTAACACCTTCAAAGCGCACCAAAGGATGTGGACCCCGCGCGAGCGGGGATGATCCCGCAGCATTGCGAAAATGGTACTTACCTCCACGGTGGACCCCGCGCGAGCGGGGATGATCCCTTAGGGAGGACAACCGCCTCACCATTTGCAAGGTGGACCCCGCGCGAGCGGGGATGATCCTACTCCAAGACCTCTAAGCGGCACGGGGCGGGAGTGGACCCCGCGCGAGCGGGGATGATCCGTTTGCCTTAAACCCTTGACAAAGACAAAAGTTGTGGACCCCGCGCGAGCGGGGATGATCCCGCGGCCCGCTCACGCCGGATCTGCGTGTCAGAGTGGACCCCGCGCGAGCGGGGATGATCCCACCAGGCCCACGCGCCCTCACCCCTAGCTGATGTGGACCCCGCGCGAGCGGGGATGATCCCCGCAGCCGGGGCAGTCCTGGACGCCAACGCCGGTGGACCCCGCGCGAGCGGGGATGATCCCGGAAAAACGGGGTGGCCTTCCTCTGACCCCACGTGGACCCCGCGCGAGCGGGGATGATCCGGCTGAGCGCCGCAAGGATACGCTTGCAGTGATGTGGACCCCGCGCGAGCGGGGATGATCCGCTGCTCCATGAGTGCGAGCGGTTTTTGGGTCTGTGGACCCCGCGCGAGCGGGGATGATCCCAACCGTCCGGTTATTCGTCGGGCGCGGCGGCGGTGGACCCCGCGCGAGCGGGGATGATCCCGCGTCCTCCGTGGCCGGCACCGCCCTATCCAAGTGGACCCCGCGCGAGCGGGGATGATCCCTTCGCCAGGCAGGGAGACTGCACGATGGGCTGGTGGACCCCGCGCGAGCGGGGATGATCCCTTACTCGCCTATTCAATTCGCGTCAACTAGATGTGGACCCCGCGCGAGCGGGGATGATCCCCGCACGGGGTACTCGTTTTCAAGTGGTCCGAGGTGGACCCCGCGCGAGCGGGGATGATCCGTTGGCGTTTGTGGTTTGCGGGTTGTGCCGGGTGTGGACCCCGCGCGAGCGGGGATGATCCCCGTCGTCAATACCACGCCGGGCCGCCCGCCCGGTGGACCCCGCGCGAGCGGGGATGATCCCTGATCGTGGTCTCGATGAACTACGCGAAGAACGTGGACCCCGCGCGAGCGGGGATGATCCCCACCTGGACCCGGGCACCGTCACTAAAGGCGTGTGGACCCCGCGCGAGCGGGGATGATCCCGGGGCGGCGACGGTGATCCGGGGCACCGCTCCGTGGACCCCGCGCGAGCGGGGATGATCCCGGTGAAATTCGTATTCACGGCAATTAAGAACGGTGGACCCCGCGCGAGCGGGGATGATCCCAGCACGTTGACTTTTTTGAGCTGACTCGCCAGGTGGACCCCGCGCGAGCGGGGATGATCCCGACATGCTCCAAACCTGGGCCGAGCAGGGCCGGTGGACCCCGCGCGAGCGGGGATGATCCCGTCCCCTCCTCGGGGGCTTCGCCGGACCCCAGGTGGACCCCGCGCGAGCGGGGATGATCCCGGGTCCAGGCCGGTGCGCTTGCACTGGTGGAAGTGGACCCCGCGCGAGCGGGGATGATCCCCCCGCGCGAGACTGGACAGGCCAGCACGCACAGTGGACCCCGCGCGAGCGGGGATGATCCCTGGATTTCGCGCAATTATCCGAACTCGCGGGAGTGGACCCCGCGCGAGCGGGGATGATCCCCAGCCATCGCTGTCGTCGTCCCACGCCTGGTCGTGGACCCCGCGCGAGCGGGGATGATCCGTACCTCGGCCGGCACCACCCAAGACTCCGCCGGTGGACCCCGCGCGAGCGGGGATGATCCCTGTCAAGCTGACACTTTGACTGGTGAGGTGCAGTGGACCCCGCGCGAGCGGGGATGATCCCGGCAACGCGTCCAGGCGCTTATTCCCAGGCCAGTGGACCCCGCGCGAGCGGGGATGATCCCGCGCAGGCGATCCGTGACGGCGCTGACTTCCAGTGGACCCCGCGCGAGCGGGGATGATCCCTCGGTCGTGGTCACCGGCAACCGACACGGTGCGTGGACCCCGCGCGAGCGGGGATGATCCCCCGGGTGAACGTCCGCGAGCGCGAGTTCGTAGGTGGACCCCGCGCGAGCGGGGATGATCCCAACTATTGCCTCATTTTCAGGCTCAACCCGAAGTGGACCCCGCGCGAGCGGGGATGATCCCGCGTCGTAGGCGCCCTTGTTTGCGTCGGCCAGGTGGACCCCGCGCGAGCGGGGATGATCCGGGGGTCCGGGGGTACCCCTGCCCAGGTCGAGGGTGGACCCCGCGCGAGCGGGGATGATCCCTGCGGTACGGATTCCGGTCACCACTTCCAGCAGTGGACCCCGCGCGAGCGGGGATGATCCCCGGTGGTGCCCACCGGGGGTCTGGAATGCGGGGTGGACCCCGCGCGAGCGGGGATGATCCCGCCGAGCAGAAGGCCCGTGACCACGAGCTGGCGTGGACCCCGCGCGAGCGGGGATGATCCCACGATCTGGACCTACCCGCAGGCCAACGTGTGGTGGACCCCGCGCGAGCGGGGATGATCCGGTCACCAGGCGCCCGCCCACGAAGCCGAGCGCGTGGACCCCGCGCGAGCGGGGATGATCCCATGCTCCAGCTCATCGGCTCGGCCTCTACCGAGTGGACCCCGCGCGAGCGGGGATGATCCCGCGCTCGGCTACCACCTGGAGGTGGACGGCATGTGGACCCCGCGCGAGCGGGGATGATCCCCCTTCCGTGGTGACCGAGTGCACCGCCACGGTGTGGACCCCGCGCGAGCGGGGATGATCCCCCGAGGGTGTGGGACAGCTCGGCAGCCTCATCGTGGACCCCGCGCGAGCGGGGATGATCCCCACGCTTTGGCCCGCATTTATGCAGGTAGTTGGTGGACCCCGCGCGAGCGGGGATGATCCCTCAGTCGCCAGCAGTTCCTGGGCATCTGCCAAGTGGACCCCGCGCGAGCGGGGATGATCCCTCGTTGATGGGCCACCGCGCGCGGTGATTGAGGTCGACCCTGCGCAAGCGGGGATGATCCCCAAACAGTCGTCTCTGCGATGTACTCGCTGGGGTCGACCCCGCGCAAGCGGGGATGATCCCGTGGTGGTAGCGACCGCGACCCGCTCCAATGCGTCGACCCCGCGCAAGCGGGGATGATCCCAAAACCGCCAGCGCCGATCAGCCGCACGTGAAGTCGACCCCGCGCAAGCGGGGATGATCCCGTGTGCAGCGTCCACCCACCCGGCAGGACGGCGTCGACCCCGCGCAAGCGGGGATGATCCCTGCGCCACGGTCTCGAAATCGCCGTCGGAGCAGTCGACCCCGCGCAAGCGGGGATGATCCCTCGATATCTGAGCCTGACGGGACTGGCTGCCCGTCGACCCCGCGCAAGCGGAGATGATCCCTCCCGCCCGGCCCCGGCGGCCGGCATGTAGCTGTCGACCCCGCGCAAGCTGGGATGATCCGTCTGACCTGTGGATGTTGTACGGGCCAGAAGATCCGGCCTTCCCAAGTGGGCAGGATCCCTACTATGAGGCCATGGACGCCGAGCTGAATGAGCTTCTACGCCGGATCGACACCTACGATCGCGGCGTAATCGAGGAAGCCTGGCCTCACCTTGATGCCACGGCCCGCGAGGGGGTCCTGTGCGATCTGTCCCATGGACAGCCAGAGTGGGCGCTGGATATTGCACTGCGTGCTCTGGCCGAGAGCAAGACCGCTCTACCTCAGGCTGTGCTACGTCCAGCGATCGGCGCCTATAACGTAGACGACGAGCTATGCCAGCGGATTTACCGCGCGTTGCGCGCCAATGCGACGCTGCCCCCGCACGACCTCGGGTGATCCGTTGTACCACCGCCAACCAACCAATGGGAGAGAGTCCGCCCCGCACAAACGTAGGTGATCCCATGCAGACCGGCGCGTTCTTGTGAGAGCAATGCTCGATGCCAACGGCGGAAGGTATGAGGAGTTCTTCGCTGGGACAGTGCGACAGTTTAGCCATGCTTGTAGTTAGCAAAGACATTTGCGGCACTTATCCCGCTTGCGGCTATCCGCACCGGTCGGGCCCGCTACTACCCTAGAACTGGCCCAACCGTGCGATGTTCACCATTCAGCGTGAGCATCTGCAAAATCGCCCACGATACGCTTACCCACGGCGTCCCTTCGGGTGCCGGCAGCGCAGCCTGTGGGTATCAGCCACCCAGCCGCCTCGATATGACTAGCCACAAATCAACTACACCTGCCCAACTCAGTAACGAGGAAGCTGGACGGGTATAGTCACTTGCATGAAGGGGGTGAAGGAAGGAATTCAATCGCCGAGGTCCTGAAGGGGGCGGAGCCCTGCTAATTGCAATCGCAACCCTGATTGCAGCACTCCGACCCTCCATCAGGAAGAAGCGGAAGCGAAAGTAATCCGCAGCGCGGCCCCTGCAGTCAGCCGGGGCGACCCCCTCGGCGTTGAGGCTAACGAGACATGGACCGACGCACAATCATTGCCGGCGGCGGCGCTCTACTGTGTGCCCTAGCTATCCCCGCCAGCACAGTCCCCACATGGGCAAACATCGCTCTGGGGCTAATTGCCGTGACGCTGGGCGCAATCGCCCTGCATTCCGCTCTATCCAGGAGGTAGACCGTGACAATCCGCTATCTGAGCCTGACTGCGCTAGCCGCCCGAGTGGGCATATCGCCCCACACGGCCCGCACCTACCAGCGGGACAACCGACTCCCCGCCCCCGATGTCATCATCGGGGAAGGGACTGGCACCCACGGGTGGCTGCCGGAGACGGTAGACGCCTGGCAGGCTGCCCGCCCCGGCCGGGGAGCGCGCACCGACTTGCGCAAGCCCGTCGACTGACCACGCGGCCCGACCGCACGGGAATGATCCTCGCCAACCGTCGGCAACTCCACGCCTGCACCGGCTCTACGTGCACCTCAGCAGCACCATCACGCCTGCTCTTGTTAGCTCGCGCTACTGCCTGCACGCGAAGGGATCAGCTCCACCGCCGGGCGCTCGGCTTGGAAGTCGTTCACATGGGCACCAGAGCGATATCCCAGCGCAAAGCCAGTGATCAGCTTGTAGTCGCTGGGGACATTGAACTCGGCGTCCACGGGCCTGCGCCAAATGGCTAGCGAACCCAAAGCGCACGAGTCCACTCCGTGTGACTTAGCAGTGAGGAATAGAGTCTGCAGCATGAGGCCCGCATCCAAAGCCGCAAAAGGCATCAGCCCCTTGTGGACAAACACAAATCCAAGTAGTGGCGCCCCAAATCCATTGAAGTTTTCCCGCGCCTGGGCATCACGCGCTTCCCTGTCTCCCCTCGCAATGCCCAGGTGTTTGTAGAGCGCAGCACCAAGCCTATTGGAGCGGGCTTTTAGAACAGGTGGATACTTCATTAAGGGGTTGTAGTCCCCGTCAGGTAGTTTTCCGCTCAGTGCCAATCTAATTGCTGCGCCCAGCTGTTTTCGCTGAACCGGCACCGTCCGGTCAAACTCTGACTCGTAGAGACGCACTAGCCGTTCCTTCTGCGCTCCCGTGGCTATGGCCAACTGGTAGGGGCGCGTATTAGACCAAGAGGGCGCCAGACGAGCCCCGTCTAGAATCTGCTCAACTACCTCTGGGCTCAACGGGTCTGGTTTGAAGGAACGCGTGGACCGCCGGGAGTCGGCAAAAGATTTGAACTCAGCAGGTTCCATACTTCAGAGCGTACTGATTTCCCCTTGACGGGGGGAGCTACGTGACCACCCGAACCACACCACGCATCCGCCCGAACCACGCCACCAACCACCCAAACCACGCGCTCGGGCAATAGACACCGCCCCCTCTCCCCGTCCTCTCCCCTACCCGTTCCCCGTCGCGCCTGCTCCTGCGCCCGCGCTTTTCACCATCCAGAGACACCGCTGCCCATTCCCCACCTGGGCAAAGAGTGGGGGCCGGGTGGCTGCTGCCACCCGGCCCCGGCTCTCGCTCACCCTCACCGTCTTGGTGGGGCTAGCTCCGTGTCACCTCTTGACCAGGTGACGCAACACGCGCTCGACTGCCGTGCTGACGGACTGGGTTCCGCCCACGATCTGGACTTCTTCCAGCACCGCCACTCGGGACTTCAGATCGTCTGATGCCGCCTTGGGCAGCTTCAGTGGCTCAGTGAGCAGCAGCGCACCGTCGCGGTGGGCGACAGCGCCACCCACGGCCAGCGCGTCGGCAGCCACGGACCCGGTCGCCAGGAAGACGATGCGGGCGTCAGCGGCGTACTTCTTCGCGGCGAGCGCGGCGGTGTCGTAACGGGTAGCTCCGCTCAACACCTCCATCGTGGAGCCGGCGATGTAACCGTGGCTGGTCAGCGCGCGGGTGGCCGCGCCACCCACGGCAACGACCGGGGCGGTCTGGTGCTGGGTGAGGAAGGTGCGGGTCACCGCAGGCATCCGGCCACCGTCGGTGAGCACCACCACGGCGTCGTGACGGCCAGCCACCGCAGAAGCGGAGGAGGCGTCCGGGAAGTTGATGCCGTCGGCCACGAACACCTTGGCGATGCGGCCGTTGGCCTTCTCCGCCACCTTGGCCAGCTCAACGGCCGTGGCGAAACGGTTGTTTCCAGCGGCGCGCGTGGTGGTGATGTTCATGGCCTGCAGGGCAGCAACCTTGGCGTCAGAGACGGACTTGGAGCCACCGGCCACGACCACCTCCTTCACGTTCCACTCGCGCAGCAGGTCCACGACGCCCTTCTCCAGGGTGCCACCGACCGTCAGCAGCAGCGGGGCCTCCAGGGCGGCCGCAGCCGGGGCGGCGGCGATCGCGTCCACGAAGTCGCGGCCGTCGGCCAGGACCACAGTGGTGGGCGCGGTGAAGTTCTCGCGGGCAACCGCGATGGCGGTGTCCACTCGAGAGGTGCCCTGGACCCGCTTGATCACGACCGGTCCGGTCGGGTCCGCCGTGGTGGACGGGGCGGGCGTGGCCGTGGCCGTGGTGGACGGCGCGGGCGTGGCGGTCGTCGTCACCGACGGGGCAGGCGTGGCCGTGGCCGTGGTGGACGGCGCGGGCGTGGCGGTCGTCGTCACCGACGGGGCAGGCGTGGCCGTCGCAGTCGTGGACGGAGCCGGCGTGGCCGAAGCCGACACCGAAGCCGACACCGAGGCCGAAGCCGAGGCCGAGGCCGACACCGAGGCCGAGGCCGACACCGAAGCCGAAGCCGAAGCGGACGGGTCCGGCTGGCACGGCTCACCGGTCACCGGCGGCAGCGTGGGAGCGTTGGCGGCGTCCACGAGGCGAGTGGCGGTGAACTCGGACAGCGAGGTGTAGCGAGCCGAACCACCGGAGGCGTTGTAGGCGCTGGTGGAGGTCAGACGCACGTAGCGGGTCTGGGTGTTGGCCGGCGCCTGGACCATCTTCACGGCCGAGGTGTTGGGCCAGTTGCCGGTGGCAATCTGGGTCCAGTCGTTGTTGTTGGTCGGGGAGACCTCAACCTTGTAGCCGTTGATGCGGCCGTTGGAGGCGTTGGAGCGCGGGGCGAAGAACAGCTTGTCCAGCTTCTCCACCTTGCCCAGGTCGAAGATGATGTTGTGCGGCTGCGGGTCCTCGCCACCGGACCACTTGCTGTGCCAGTAGGTGGCGATGTTGCCGTCCAGGGCGTTGGAGCCCCGACCGTTCTCACCGTTGACCTCTTCAGAGTCCACGGACACCACTCGCATGTCCGACTGCGGGATGGCGATCGGGTCGGCCAGGCGCACGCGGAGCACCTTCTGCATCTCCCAGCCCTCGCCCTTCAGCTTCACCTTCAACGCCACCGAGGCGGGCGCGTTCTGGGGCATGGCCGGGGCGATCACGGAGACGGAGAAGTTGCCGTCGGCGCGCACGGACTGCGGGGCCTGCACCTGCCAGCCCTCGGGGGCCTCGACGCTCAGGGTGGCGCAACCGGTGACACCGGAGATCTCGACCGGCGCGGTCACCAGGCCGCTCCAGGTGCCAGAGGCGCCGGAGACACCCATGGTGACCACCGGGGTGACCACGTACTGGTGGCCCTTGACGGCCTGGAACTCAAGGCCGTTGCTGCTGGCGGTGGTAGCAACGTCGGCGCCGGCGGCAACGTCGTACACGCGCACGGGGCCGGACAGGTCGGCAGAACGCACCTTGATAGCGCCGTCGCGGCCGGCCTTCAGACGGGCCTGCTTCACGGCACCGTTCTCCCACGACACGCCAACCTCGTGGCCGCCACGGGCAACCAGGCCGTCGAAGGAGCCGGAGGGCCATGCGGACGGCAGGGAGGGCAGCAGGTCGATCGCGCCGGCGTGGGACTGGACCAGCATCTCGGCGATACCGGCGGTGCCACCGAAGTTACCGTCGATCTGGAACGGCGGGTGGTTGTCCCACAGGTTCGGCAGGGTGGAGTTGGAGATGATGTTGGTGACCATCGTGTGGGCGTGGTCGCCGTCCAGCAGGCGGGCCCAGAAGTTGATCTTCCAGGCCATCGACCAGCCGGTGCCGCCGTCGCCGCGCTGACGCAGCGTCTCGCGGGCGGCGTTAGCGAAGTCCGGGGTCAGGGCGTCGCTGATCTCGTTGCCCGGGTAGAGGGCGTACAGGTGGGAGACGTGGCGGTGGCCCGGCTCGGCGCGGCGCTCGGCAGCGTCGATGGCCGCATCCGGCCACTCCAGGATCTGGCCCTCGTCACCGATGGCGATACCCGGGTCGATCTTGGCCAGGGCGGCGTCCAGGCTGGTGACGAACTCGTCGTTGATGCCCAGCTCGGTGGCGGCGGCCTTGGTGCTCTTGAAGAGCTCGGTGACCAGCTGCTGCGTCATCGCCACACCGGCGGTGAAGGGGCCGTGCTCCGGGGAGTAGGACGGGGAGGCCACGAGCTTGCCGTTGCGCTCCACCAGCATGTCCAGCCAGAACTCGCTGGTCTCCTTCAGGATCGGGTAGGCGCGGTCGCGCAGGAACTCGCGGTCGCCCTCGAACAGCCAGGACTGCCAGAACTCCTGGGCCAGCCAGGCGTTGGCCTCCGGGAACCAGAAGGCAGTGGCCCAGTTACCCAGGCCGGCGAAACCGAAGGGGTTGACCTCGTTGCTGAGCATCCAGCCGCGCGCCTCGAACATGGTGGAGGCGGCGTGGCGGCCCGGCGCACGGTAGGAGTCGATCCAGGTCAGGTAGGCCTCGTCCATCTCAGCCAGGTTGGTGATGTAGACCGGCCAGTAGTTCATCTGGATGTTGATGTTCGGGTGGAAGTCCGCACCCCAGGGGGCGTTGTTGGAGTTGTTCCACATGCCCTGCAGGTTCGCGGGCAGCTTGTGCGCCTCGGTGCTACCGGGGCGGGAGGCGGAGATGAGCAGGTAGCGGCCGAACTGGAAGTACAGCTCCTCCAGGGCGCGGTCCTCTGCGGTCTTGCCGCGGTAGGCGGAGCGCATGCGGTCGGTGTAGAGCGCGGCGCGATCGGCACCCTGCAGGTCCAGGCTCACGCGGCCCATCAGGTCGCTGAAGGACTTGACGTGGTCGGAGCGCAGCTTGTCCCACCCGGTGGTGGCGGCGGCGTTGACGGTCTCGCGGACGCGGGCGTCGGGGGCCTCACCACGGTAGTTCGGGTAGACGTTCTTGTAGTCAGTGCCGGCGGTCCACAGGATGGTGAGGGAGTTGGCGCCGTTGACCGCGATGTTGTTCGCGTTCAGGGTGGTGGTACCACCGTCGGCGATGACCTTGGCCTCCGCAACATACTTCATGTTGTTGGGGTCCTTGCCCGTGGTCAGCGCACCGGCCAGGCGCAAGATGTTCTCGCCCTGCACGGTGGTGACGGCGCCGCCCGCGGGCAGGTTGGAGAAGCTAGCGGTGGTGGTGATCTTGCCGGGCTGGTCGGCGCTCAGGCGGATGGCCACCACGTTGCCCTCGTTGGAGGCCAGGTATTCGCGGGTGTACTTCACGCCGTTGACGGTGAACTTGGTGGCGGCGACACCGTTGCGGATGTCGAGCGAGCGCTCGTACTCGGTGTGACCGGCCAGGCCCTGGGAGGTGAGGACCAGCTCACCGAACTGCGTGTAGGAGCCGTAGCAGACGCGCTCGTGACCCAGCTTGCGGGCCACCTGGTTGGGGGCCATCTTGCCCTGGGAGTCGATGGTCGCACGGACCTCGGCGAGGGCGTTGGGGCGGTCGGACTTGTTCCAGACGCCGTAGTTGTAGCCCCGGCAGCCGGGACCGCCGGACCACAGCGTCTTCTCGTTCATCTGGACCTTGTCGGTCTCCACGCCACCGAAGACGTTTCCACCCACGGCGCCGTTTCCGATCGGCAGGGATTCGCGCTCCCAGTTGGCGGCGGGAGCGGCGTAGCGCATCACCAGGTCCTTGGCCTCCGTGACGGAGGGGACGGTGGGCGATTCCGCCGCGTTAGCCGTTGTTCCGGCGGTTACAAGGCCCGCCGCGACGAGCGCACCGGCGGCCAGGCCAGCCACTGCTCGCCGAAATGGGACAGGGGAAAGAGGCATGTTGGCTCCTACACCATTGAAGGATTACGCGCTTAACCCTAGTTTGGCGCTCTAAATCGCGCAAGGAATAGTTGTGGGAGGGAGAACAAACGCGTTCTCCCTCCCACAACGTGGACGGGTTTGGACGACGTTGCCGCCCGCGCTCCTCCTTACTTAAGCAGTGCCTGCACTGCCGCGACGACGCTGGCGTCCACCGAGCGCGGCCCGCCGAGCACGTTGACTCGCTTGACCTTGCTGTCCTGGATGGCCTGGCCGGTCACCGCAGGCAGCTTGCCCGGCTCGGTGAGCAGCAGCGGGCCACCGTAGTTGGCCGCAGCGGCGCCGCCCGCGAGGGCGTCTGCGAATACCTCACCGGAGGCCAGGAAGCCCACCTCGGCGCCCTGGGAGTAGCTGGCCAGCTTGGCCGCCGTCTCGTAGCGGGAGGTGCCGGACACTGCGGTCATGGTGACTCCACCCACGAAGCCCTCCTCGGCGAGCGCCTTGATGGCGGCACCACCGGCGGCGACCACCTTGGCGGAGGGGAAGTGGTCGATCACGGCGAGCGATCTGGCGGGCAGCTGGGTGCCGTTGGACAGCACCAGCACGCCCTCGGAGTTGGCTGCCGCGACACCGGCCGCGAGCGCATCGGGGAAGTTGCGCCCGTCCGCCACAAAGATGTGCTTGGGCGCTGCACCCAGGCGGGCGGTCTTGTCGGCCGCCCTGGCGGCGGTGTCGTAGCGGTCGCCGCCGGCGACGCGCTCCACCTTCATGCCGGCGCTGCGCAGGGTTCGCTCGGCGCCGATGGAGACGGACGACGTTCCGCCCAGGATGGTGACCTTCTTGATCTTCGCGTCGGTGAGCGCGGTGAGCACCTTGGCCTCCAGGTCGGGGGTCACGGTGAGCACCACCGGTGCCTTGAGGGCCTTGGCCAGGGGGCCGGCCGCGACGGCGTCCGCGTACACGCGCCCGGTGGTGAGGACTACCGTGTCCGTGCCCTGCGGGCGCAGCTCGAACGCGGCCAGGGCGGTGTCCACGCGGTCAGCGCCGGCCAGTCGGCCCACTCCGGGCTCCATCACCGGCGGCTGCGGGGCCGGGGTGGTCGGCGCCGGGGTCGTCGGTGCAGGGGTGGTCGGGGCCGGCGGCGTCGGCGTCGGGGTGGGGTCCACCGGCGGCGTCGGCGTCGGGGTCGGCTCCTCCACGCTGAAGACCAGGTCCCAGCTGGCCGTGCTGCCCGGGGCCATGAAGTAGCCGGTCTTGGCCATGGCGATGACTCGCACCGCCGCTACGCCGGCGGGCACCTTGTAGATACCCGTGGGCACGGCCAGACCGTTGACGGTGAAGTAGATGCCCTCCACCTCGGGGATGGTGACCGTGTCGTTGCCGGTGCCCGGCTTGTCGTCGGTCACCAGGGTCGCCGGCGGGTTGGCCTGCTTGGGCGGCACCGTGGTGCTGAAGCTGAGCTCGTAGCGGGTGGTTGCGCCCTCGGCCAGCACGTAGCCCTGGGCGGCCTCGGCGGTGACGACCACGGAGGCGATGCCGCTGGGCACCTTCTTCACGCCGGCGCTCTGGGCCACGCCCAGCACCTTGTAGACCACACCCTCGGTGGTCGGGATGGTGTAGGTGTCGTTGCCGGTGCCGGGGGCGTCGTTCTTCTCGATCGAGGTCACTGGGGTGGCGACCTTGGGCTGCGGGGTGGTGGGAGTCGGGGTCGGCTCTGCGGCCACGTCCTGCAGGATCCGGATTTCCGCGGCGCTGGCGAAGCGGCTGCCCACCTGGGCCGTGACGGCCTCGAACTTCACGTAGCGGGCCTCCACCTTGGTGAAGTCGACCTCCTTGGTGATCGCGCCGCGCGGGAACGAGCCGGAGGCAACCGGGTCGCCCCAGGTCTGTCCGTCGTTGGAGACGTAGATGCGGTAGTTGCGCACCATCGAGTTGCTCGGGTCGTCCGCCAGGTCCTGGCGGGAGGTGTAGCGCAGGCCGTTGATCGGGTAGGAGCGCTTGAGGTCGAAGGTGAGCGAGTGCGGCAGGTTGGTGTGGCCGGTGGACCACGCCGAGTGCCAAAGGGTGTCGGTGCGGCCGTCGAGCACGTTGACCGCCCGACCGTCCTCACGGTTGGTCTCCTCGGAGGTCGCGGTGACAGTGATGTCGTCCACCGGGATGGCGCGGTCGGCCGGCGGCTCCGGCGGGAAGCCGGTCTTTAGGCCGTCGATCACGTCCACGCGGTGCTCCCACACCTCGTAGGTGGCCTTGGAAACACCGGGCGAGTAGACCCGCTCGGCCATGGCGGCCAGCGGCAGGCGGATGCCGTTTGCCACCACTTGCTCGGTCTCCAGGTCCGGCTTGTCGGCCCAGATCGCGTAGGAGGAGCCCAGCACGTGCTCCTTGTCCACGGTCTGGCGGCCGCTGAACAGGGTGGGAACCCAGTTCTCGTAGATCGCGGAGGCGGGGACGCGCTGGTTGTAGGCGCAGGTGGGGCACTTGGGCAGCACGTAGTAGAAGAAGCCGTCGTTGTAGTTGATGAGCTTGTGGCCCTTCTCGATCAGCTTGGCGGTGCTGGGCATGGTGCGGTGCCACTTGGTCCAGTAGGTCACCTGCACGTCAGAGGGCAGCGTGCCGTGGGTGCCGGTGTAGAGGGCGTCGTTCCACACGCGCACGGTCTCAAAGCCGGCGGCGTTCAAGGCGGCGTCCACGGTGCCCAGGTAGTGCATGTAGCCATCCATTACCGAGGCGCTCGCGTTGACGTTGTCACGGGCGTACTGGGCCAGCTGCGGGTACTTGGTCGTCAGCTGGTTGAGGCGGTCGGGGTCGAATACCTCGTCGCCGCCCATGTGCCACTTCTTGGAGGGGAACAGCGGGGCGAGCTCGGTGATGACGTCGGTGACGAACTTGCGGACCACGGGCTTGGAGTAGTCCAGCACCTTCTTCCCCACCTCGTCGGTCCCGATGGCCCACTCCGGGTGCGCCTTGAGCACCTGGTGCATGTGGCCGGGCACGTCCATCGCCGGCACCACGTCAACGTGGTACTCCGCCGCGACAGCGATGATCTCTGCCAGCTCAGCCTGGGAGATGAACTGGGTGGAGAGCACCTCCGGGTAGCCCTTGATCTCCAGGCGGAAGCCCTCGTTCTCAGAGAAGTGCAGCTGGATCTCGTTGAGCTTGTAGAGGCTCAGGCGCTTGATCTGCGCCTTGAACCAGTCGGGGCTGAAGTACTTGCGCGCCGCGTCCACGTGCAGGGAGCGGACCTCGTAGTCCGCCCAGTCGATCACGGTCGCGGCCTGCACGGCGCCGGCGCTCTTGAGGGACTGCAGCACGGTGCGCGTGCCGTTCCAGAGGCCGTCCGCCTCCGGGGCGGTGATCCAGACGGCCCGGTTGGCGCCGGCCTCGACCCGGTAGCGGTCAAAGCCGGGGGCGTCCACCTGCCCGACGGTCAGCACGATGTCGGTCTTCTTGACCTGGTCGATCGTGACCTTGACTACCGGCGGGGCTTCGGTGAACACGTCCAGTTCACCCAGGTCACGCGCGAACACCCGGGCCTCGGCCTCGTAGTCCACGCGGGACATCTCATCGAGGACCACCCGGGTCTCGGCGGTGGGACGCCACGGCGCCACCCCGTTGGCCATGTTCACGGTCTTTAGGGCGGGCACGACTCCCAGCAGGCCCTCACCCGTGAGGGCTGCCGGTGCCGGCGTCTCGTCCGCAACTGCCACCTGGGCACCCGCGACACTCAATAATCCTGTTGCTGCCAGCGCCAAACTAGCGGCGAGGGCAGCAAGTCTCTTCGACTTCATCTTTCCTCCACGTTCGCCTTTGAATACGAGGATTTCCGAAACGCGCTGCGTGATGTGCTTGCCTCTTTACAAGCTGTGGGGGACGCGCAGCGCACGTCCACCGTAACAAGCTGACAGGCGCCGCATTGGCACTTTGGAATAACTGACAAAAGGTGATCTTTTGGGCCAAATTCCGTCGATTGTGCGCAGTGTCGGGGTCCCGCCCGCCGGCCCGTCGAGGACACCTCACTTCGCTAGCCCTGCCCCACTAGAGTGCGCGGCGCGGAACAAACAAATAGGCTGGTCCAAACGCCTAGTCCGCAAGGAGTCACCCGTGTCTTCCCCGAACAGTCAGCAGCCCTCAGTGGGAGAGCTCGTGGGGCGCATCTCGCTCTCCATCTCCTCGCTGATCCGTGGCGAGATCGATCTGGCCAAGGCCAAGGCGGCTCTGATCGGAAAGCGCTACGGCATGGCCATCGCCATGTTCGCCGCCGCTGCGGTCCTGGCACTCTTCGCCCTACCGTTCGTCCTCTGGACGATCGTCTACGTGCTGGCCATCTGGCTGCCGATGTGGGCGAGCGTGCTCATCGTGACCGGCCTGCTGTTCCTGCTGATCGCAGTGCTTGGGTGGCGAGGCATCGCCTCCCTCCGGGCCGCGAGCAAGGTGCAGGTCTCCCCCGCTGAGGGGCTGGCCGTCTCCGTGCAGGCCGTCACCACCGGCGTGGCCCAGGGCCAGGCGAAGGCCGCGGCGCAGGAGCAGGCCGCAGCTGCGGCTCGCTCCGTGCAGGACCAGTACGGCGCCGGCGTAGCCGGGGGCACCACCAACACCGTCAAGCCCGCTAGCGAAGGAGAGGCGAAGTGAGCCGCACCCCCGAAGAGATTGAGGCCGAGCTCAACAAGGTGCGCGCCGAGCTCACCCAGGACGTCAGTGACCTGACGCAGCTGCTTTCCCCCGCCAAGCTGGGCGAGACCGTCAAGGAGACGGTCAAGTCCGCGGGCCGCTCCGCCTGGAACGACACCAAGGAGCGCTCGCGCGCTTTTGTGGAGAAGGTCAAGAGCGGGGACAGGGAGTCGATCGCGGCCGCCGCCGTGGGTCTTTCCCTGGTGGCGGGCCTGGTGCTGCTCCGCTTCACCCGCAAGCGCTAAATCCCTGTATTCGAGACGTTTTTTCTCACCTGCTCGGCAGCGAAACGGCGGCATCGGCCCAGTTCGGTGTGCGGTAAAGCTCGCGCCTTGAATGGAAGCGAGCCCCCGGGACGTTGTACCCTGTAGGCACGACACAATTTTGCAGACATTCAACGCAGCCGCACTATGTGCCGCTCGTTCTCAACGGTGGAGGGGGTCACGTCATGGGGCGCGGCCGTCAGAAGGCAAAGCAGACCAAGGTAGCGCGGAGGCTGAAGTACTACAGCCCGGAGACCGACTACCAGGCACTGGAGCGGGAGCTATCCTCCACGAGTAGCGGGGCTGGCTACGACTACGACGACGTTCCGCCGGCCATCGACGACTGGGACGACTACACCCCCACGCGCTGACCGCTCGGTAACGGGCGCCTCGCCAATACAGCAGTTTTCGCCGCCATCTTCTGGTGCGCCCTTTCGCGCGCCCGCGCGCGGGCCGGCCAGACGTGAGGGGATTGGTGTGGTATCTCGCGGGGCGGCCCGGCGGACTCAAAAGGGTGGGGCGGTGCGTCCCACGCACCCCCCCCACCCTCAGCCCGGGTCTGCGCAACCTTAGGCCGTCCGGTAGGCGCCCACCATGCGCACGCTGCCACCGGTGACGCCCTTGGCGCCCGTGGTGACGCGAGCCTCAGGCGCCCGCAGCGCCGCGCCCTCCTCGGTGTAGACCTCACCCAGCACCCACGGCTCGCTGCCCTCGCGGCGCGCCGCCGCCAGGGCAGCGTCCACGTGCTCGGGGGCCACGATCGCCACCATGCCCACGCCCAGGTTCAGGGTCACCTCCAGGTCGTCCCAGCTCACCCCGCCCAGGCGGCCCAGCACGTCGAACACCGGCGGCACCACCCAGGTGCCCCGGTCGATCACGGCCGCCAGCCCGGTGGGCAGGACGCGGGCCACGTTCGCGGCCAGACCGGCCCCGGTCACGTGCGACAACGCGTGCACGCCACCGATCGCGGCGCGGCCGGCGGCAGCGTCGTCCACCAAGGCCCCGGTGGTGCCACCCAGCGCGTCAATCAGGTCCAGGCAGGGGCGGGTGTAGAGGCGGGTGGGTTCCAGCAGCTCCTCACCCATGGTGCGGCCGAACTCCTCCACGTGCCGCTCCAGCGGGGTGCCGCTGACCTCCAGCACCTTGCGCACCAGGGAGTAGCCGTTGGAGTGCAGGCCGGAGGCCGGCAGCGCGATCAGCACGTCGCCCTCGCGCACGTGCTGCGGGCCCAGCACCGCGTCGGCCTCCACCACGCCGGTGGCGGCGCCCGCGATGTCGTAGTCGTCCGGCTCCATCACGCCCGGGTGCTCGGCGGTCTCGCCACCCAGCAGCGGCACTCCCACCTCCTCGCAGGCCTCGGCGATGCCGCGCACGATGTTCGCGATGCGCTCGGGCACCACGCGCCCGCAGGCGATGTAGTCGGTCATCAGCAGCGGGGTGGCACCCACCACCACGACGTCGTCCACCACCATCGCCACCAGGTCCTGGCCGATCGTATGGTGGATGTCCAGGGCGCGCGCCAACGCGATCTTCGTGCCCACGCCGTCGGTGGACGTGGCCAGCAGCGGGCGGGAGTAGTGGCGCAATGCGGAGGCGTCCACCATGCCGGCAAAACCACCCTGACCGCCCACCACCAGCGGACCGTGGGTGCGCCCCACCGCCGCCTTCATCAGCTCAACCGCGCGGTCACCTGCCTCCGTGTCCACTCCGGCGCTGCGGTAGCTCAACGGCTCGGTCATTTACTTGCTCCCTCGGTAGGCGCTGGGCATGCGGGTGCGGCGGGGCAGCACCACGGGTTCGTGGGTGGAGGTGCCGTCGGTGACGCCCTCCACAGGGATCGGGTATTCGCCGGTGAAGCAGGCGGTGCACAGCTGGTCCTCGCTCTGGCCACTGGCCTCCACCATCGCCTCCAGGGACAGGTAACCCAGGGAGTCCGCGCCGATCGACTCGCACACCTGCTGCACGTCCATGCCGGCGGAGATCAGCTCGGCGCGGGTGGCGAAGTCGATGCCATAGAAGCACGGCCACAGCACCGGCGGGGAGGAGATGCGCACGTGCACCTCCTTGGCGCCGGCCTCCCGCAGCATGCGCACCAGGGCGCGCTGGGTGTTACCGCGCACGATCGAGTCGTCGATCACCACCAGGCGCTTGCCCTCGATCACGTGCCGCAACGGGTTGAGCTTCAAGCGGATGCCGCGCTGGCGGATGGTCTGGGTGGGCTGGATGAAGGTGCGGCCCACGTAAGCGTTCTTCACCAGGCCCATGCCGTAGGGGATACCGGAGCCGCGCGCGTAGCCGATCGCGGCGGGCGTGCCGGAATCCGGGGTGGGGATCACCAGGTCGGCGTCCACCGGGTAGTCGCGCGCCAGCAGCTCGCCCATCGCCAGGCGGGAGGCCTGGATGGAGCGCCCGGCCACCACCGTGTCGGGGCGGGCCAGGTAGACGTACTCGAACACGCACCCCTTGGGGTTGGAGGGGGCAAAGTGCTCGCTGTGCACGCCGTCCTCGTCGATGGCAATGATCTCGCCCGGCTCCACCTCCCGCACGAACGTGGCCCCGATGATGTCCAACGCCGCAGTCTCTGAGGCCACCGCCCAGCCCCGCTCCAGCCGACCCAACACCAGCGGGCGCACGCCGTTGCGGTCGCGCGCCGCGTACAGGGTGGTCTCGTCCATGAAAACCAGCGAAAACGCGCCGTTCAACATCGGCAGCACCTCCCGCACCGCCGGCAGCAGCTGGTGGCGCAGCGCCCCTGCGGGGATGATGCGGCGCGGCGCGCACGCGGAGGTGATCTGCACGCCCTCTGCCGGCGTAGCGTCCGCTGCGGTCGAGGTGGCCGACGTTCCGCCCGCCTCGTCTCCGCTCCCGCCGGCCAGAATCTGACCAGTTGAGCCACCGGCCTGGTCGGCAGCGTCGTCCTCGCCAGCGCCCGCCTCAACGGCCTGCTGTTGAGCAAAAGAAACGCCACCAACCAGCGAGGCAAGCACTGCGGTGTCCGTGGAGGAGCCCCGCCCAAGCTCACCCGTGAGGTCCTCGCCAAAGCGTTCCTGAATTATCCGCATCAGCGTGCGCGTGTTGGTGAGGTTGCCGTTGTGGGCCAACACCAGCGTGCCGGATGCTGTGGGCCCCAGCATGGGCTGGGCGTTCTCCCACCGGTCCGGGCCTTGCGTGGCGTACCGGACGTGCCCCACCGAGAGATGACCGGGCATTGTCCCCAGCACCTTGTCGTCGAACACCTGCGAAACCAGCCCCATGTCCTTGTAGACGATGATGTTGGAGCCGTCGGAGGTAGCGATGCCGGCGGACTGGGTGCCGCGATGCTGCAACGCGAAAAGACCGTAGTAAGTCAGTTGGGCAACGTCCTCACCCGGCGACCAGACTCCGAATACTCCGCATTCGTCCTGCCCTCCCTCGGTGGGGTCGAGCTCTACGGTGAGGGTGCCATCCGGTCTCATCACAAGTAAATCGTTTCATACCCGACGCCCGGTTTCCAAACACCAGGTCAGGATCTGGGCCACGTTTTTCCACCCGACGGATTGGGGTGACGCGAGGGGGCTACACGACCTCTGCCGTCACCTTACGAGCCGGCACATCCACCCCAGTTACCCGCACCTCCACCTCGCTGGCCACAGCCAGGCCGCTGCCCGAGACGGGGATGATGACGGCGGGCTCGGCCATCATGGCCACGCCCTGCGTGGAGTCGCGGTTCACCTCCAGCAGCACCGCCCGGAAGGTGGCCCCCTCCTGGCCCGCCAACACCAGCGCCTCCAGCGCGGCCACCGCCCCGGAGTCCACCGCGCGGGCACGCCGCGAACCGGCCGCCATCTGGGCCGGCAGGGCCGGCAGCGCCTCCAGCACCCAGGTCGGCACCGGCCGCCCCTCGACCGCCGCCAGGCAGGCCTCCAGCCCGAAGCGATCCACCAGGCGACGCAGCGGCGCGGTGACGTGGGCGTAGGGGGCGGCGATCGAGCCGTGGGTGATCGCGGCAGCGTCGTCCACCGGCAGTGGCGGGCAGGGACCACCAAAGGGCAAATAGTTGGCGCCTCTAAACAGCGTCGTGGTGGCGGTGAGGAAGGCCGCGTGGGCGGGAATGTGGGACGACAGGCCACGCACGAACTGCGCGTAACTCTGCTCCTGATCCCACTCCAAGCCCAGCACGCGGGCAGTCAAGCGCAGCCGGGCGATCTCCTCCGGGCCCGCCGGTGGCAAGGTGCGTAAGATGCCCACCCCCGCCTGGCCCATAATCCGCGCGGCCTCCATGCCAGTCAGCAACGAGATCTGGGCATTCCACTCCTCCACGGGGAGCGTGGCGGCGTAGGTGAGACGGTAACCGCCCTCCACCCGCTCCACCTCCTGGGAGGGCGTGCGCAGGGAGATCCCGCCCCGCTCCAACTCCCTTGCCCGGCGCAGAGTGCCCACCTCCCGCAGTAACTGGGGCAGCTCCGGGGCAGCCTCCAGGCTCTCGCCCGTGTCCAGGGCGTGCTGCACCTGCCCGTAGGAGAGCTGGGCGCGCGAGCGCACCAAGGCGTGGCGCAGGTCCATGGCAATAACCTGGCCCGCACTGTCCAGCTCGAATCGCCAGACGTAGGCTGGCCGGTCTTTGCCCGGCAATAGGGAGGCGGCGCCCTCGCTGAGCACCGGCGGGTGCAGCGCGGTAGCGAAGTCCGGCGCGTAGACCGTCAACGCCCTGGCGCGCACCTCCCTATCCAGCGGCCCACCAGGCGCAACGAACGTGGCCAGCGAGGCGATGGCGTAGTGCACCACGAACGCAGCCTGGCCGCCCGGTTCAGTTGCGCGGTTAGCGGCGCCACGTTCTGGCCGACGTCCCTCCGACGCCCTTTCTATGTGCACCGCCTGGTCGAGGTCGCGCGAGCCCGGCGGGTCTATCGTCACAAGCGGGAGCTGGCGCAGATCCAGGGTCGGGACGCGGCCGGGCAGGCTGGCCCGGGCCCTGGCAACAGCTTGCGGGGGAAGCGGGAGCGGAGCGAATCCGGCGCAGTCTTGCGGGGGACGGCCTGCGGGGCCACCCTCCCCGGGGGTGGCAGGCACCGGCGTGGCGGGCCCGGGCGTGGCGGCCCCGGGGGTGACGGGCTCGGGCGTGGCGGGCTCGGGCGTGGCGGGCTCGGGCGTGGCGGGCCCGTTCGGCTCGCCCCAGTCCAATTTCTCCCAGGCCCGGGCCACGGCCTCCGCTTCAGCGAGTACGTCGGGCGGGAAGGCGGGCGGGACGTCGTTCTCCTGGCGCAGCGCATCCAGGGCGCGGCGGACGCGGCGGGAGGCGGCCGCGCCGGGGGCAAGGCGGTGCAGGCTCATCGCGCCTCCAATCCAGAAAGTGGGAAGAACGGGGCCAGGTCCGCCCGAGAGCCGGAGGCGTGCAGGCGGGCGGTGGCGGTGGCGTCGGCCCAGGCCAGGTGACCCGAGGTCAGGCAGAGGAAGGTCACTGGGTCCGTCTCCACCACGTTGGGGGGCGTACCGCGCGTGTGGCGCGGGCCCTCGATCAGCTGGGTGACCCCGAAGGGCGGGACGCGCAGCTCGACGCTGCCGCCCGGGGCGCGGCTGGCCAGTTCCTCCAGGGCGAATCGCACGGCCGTGGCCAGGTCCGGGCGGGACAGGCCGGGGACGCTGAGGCCCGGCGGGGGCGCGGCGGCGGCCTCGGCCTGGGGGACGCAGGTGGTCTCGGCCTGGGGGGCGGTGGTGGATTCGGCCTGGGTGGCGACGGGGGCGGGCGCCGCAGTGGCGCGGGCGCCGGCCTGGGGGCGCAGCGCCTGCAAGGCCAGTCGATAGGCGCGCTCCCCCGCGGCGGGGTCAATGCGGCGACGGGGAGGCATGGGCTGAGAATAACCTCGTTGGGCCGCGCTCTCACGCCCATCCGGCTAGAGGGGCACCGATCGGGACCAAACGACGCCGTGGGGAGGCCGCCCAGGCGGCCGGCGACCGAAGAGCCGGAACGTTGGTTCGCCCGCCCTCATTGAGATGTTGGTGCTCTTCGCTAACCTCGTTGACATGGAGCAGCCGTCTAAGAGCGCAGTTCGTAAAGCCGGGTCACGGATCCGACAATCGGTGCAATCAGGAACGCCGCTGGACCAGGTCAAGGCGAGCCTCCCAATGGCAATTGTCTTGAACTACCGTGCATGCTTCAGCGAGCCCATGCGGAACGTCGCTACGGCGCTCAGTTTGCTACTAGATCAGTCGGGAACCTCCGGGACGGTGTCCTTCCGACTCAAGCGAGCGGAGACAATCATTGACAAGATTTCCAATCGAGAGTCCGGCTTGGATCTATCCCGAATGCAAGACATCGGTGGCTGCAGAGTGGTGCTGAACTCCCTTGGGGTGGACTCAGTCAGGAGCTTTGCAGATAAGGTGCTGGACCGTTGGCGTGACCAGGTCTTGTCCTATCGGGACTACTACCAGTCACCGCGCAGTTCCGGTTATCGCTCCATCCATATCGTCGTTCAAGAGATGGGGCTTCCGATCGAGATACAGCTCCGGTCTCTCCTTGCACACCAGTTTGCCCAGTTCGTCGAATCCGTGAGTCAACGCGACGGGATCAACTACAAGCAAGACGTACAGTCTCCCCAGCATGAGTTCTTCCAGGCGCTGTCCCACTTGATCGCAGACCTCGAAGAAACCCCCGGAGGTGAGCTGGTGCGTACCCAAGCACTCTCCTTGTTGAACGATCTACTCGAATCTAAACTAGATACGTTGGGAGGTGAGGCAGATGAGTGATGCCCTGAAGCAGTTCCTGTTGGTCTACGACCGCAAAGCAGATGACCTGGTCGAGTGCACCGAGTACGGCACCGATAACGAGGACGCTGTCTGCGCATACCGCGCGGCAGAGCTGTACTACCGGGAGCAGCCCTGGATGGACATCGTCCTGATTGGCTCAGACTCTCTCGAGACAGTGAAGAAGACGCACTCCACCTACTTCCCGGGCGCCTACCGACGCATCGTGCAGAGCATTACGGACCTGGACTCCTTCCTCACCAACTCGCAGACGCAAGCGCAGGGCAGCTAGCCGTCCTCGGTGCCTCGGGAAAACTGAACGTGCAATCTGCCTAATCTCGCCGTTGACACCTGAGAATGGTCAGCCGGGAGTGCCCCGGGGCGTCCACGCGGTCTTGCCGCGCGTCGTCACGGGGCGCTCCCGCTTACTTATCCGGAGCCCGGTCGAACCGGCCTCCCCGATCGGCGGTCAGGCCTTCTTCTTCATGCCCTTGAGGAGCAGCACGGACGCCGCGCTAACCACCACGCCCACCGCGATGGCGAGCACAAAGAACACGGCACTATCGATGGCGAAGAAGACGAAGATGCCTCCGTGCGGGGCGCGCGACTGCACGTCCAAGGCCATAGACAATCCACCGGTGACGGCACCGCCCAGCATCATCGAGGGGATGACGCGCAGCGGGTCGGCTGCGGCAAAGGGGATGGCGCCCTCGGAGATGAAGGAGGCACCCAGCAGCCAGGCGGCTGCGCCGTTCTCTCGTTCGACCGCGCTGAAGAGCTTGCCTCGCACGGCGGTGGCGAGCGCCATGGCCAGCGGCGGCACCATTCCTGCGGCCATGACCGCAGCCATGACGCGGAAGGAGGCGGCGTCGCCTGCGGCTAGGCCCGCGGTGGCGAAGGTGTAGGCGGTCTTGTTGACCGGACCGCCCAGGTCGAAGCACATCATCAGGCCCAGGATCACGCCCAGGACTACTACTGAGGCGCCGTCCAGAGAGTTCAGCCAGTTCGTCAGCGCCGTCATGAGGGCTGCCAGCGGGCGCCCCAGCACCATGTACATCAACCCACCGGCCACCAGGGATCCCAGCAGCGGGATGATCACCACCGGCATGAGGCCGGCCAGCCAGCGCGGGGGCTTAAAGCTGGAGAGCCACAGGCCGATTCCACCGGCCAGCAGACCGCCGACGATACCTCCCAGGAAGCCGGCGCCCACGGCGACGGCCACCGATCCGGCCACGAAGCCGGGGGCGATGCCGGGCCGGTCCGCCATGGCGAAGGCGATGTATCCGGCCAGCGCCGGGACCAGGAAGCCCATCGCTATGGCACCGATCTTGAAGAAGACCGCGCCCAGGTAGATCATCAGCCCGCCCTCGGGCAGGTTGGCGAAGCTGTTTTCGGCCACCACCTGGTCGGCGACGTCGGTGATGTCGTACCCGCCCAGCAGGAAGCCGAGCGCGATCAGCAGACCGCCGGCGGCCACGAACGGGATCATGTAGCTCACGCCGGTCATCAGGATCTGGCGCAGGCGCGTGCCCCAACCGGCGTTGGTCTCCGGCTTGACCTCGGCAGCACCCGCCCCGGCCGCGCCCTCGGCGGGCAGGCGGTAGCCGTTCGGGTCGTCGGCCATGGCCAGGGCCTCCTTGACCATCACCTCGGGCTCGTTGATGGCGCGCTTGACGCCGCTGACCACGGCCGCCTTGCCGACGAACCTCTCCTTGCCCTTCACGCCCACGTCGGTGGCCAGGATGACGGCGTCCGCCCCGGTGATCACCTCCGCCGGGATGCGATCTCCCTTGGCGCTGCCTTGCGTCTCCACCACCACTTCGACGCCCAGCTCCTTGCCGGCTCGCTCCAGCGACTCGGCGGCCATGTAGGTGTGGGCGATGCCGGTGGGACAGGCGGTGACGGCCACGATGCGGCGCAGCCTGCCGTCGCCGCCTCCCGCCTGCGGGGTGGACGACGCTGCCACCGCGCCCGCACTTGCCACCGCAGCCGCGCCGCTTCCCGCCGCCATCGCGGCAGCACCGGCCTCGACGCCCGCCGGCTGGGCCACGCGCTCGGGCTCCACCTGGGCGGTGACGATGGCCGCCACCTCCTCGGCGGAGGTGGCCGAGCGCAGCGCGCCGGTGAACTCCTTCTTCATCAGGCCGCGCGCCAGCTTGGCCAGCAGCTTGAGGTGGGCGTCGTCTGCGCCGTCCGGGGCGGCGATGAGGAACACCAGGTCTGCGGGGCCGTCCTTGGAACCAAAGTCCACCGGCTGGGCCAGCCGGGCAAAACCGAGCGAGGCCGTGTTCACGGCCGCCGACCGGCAGTGCGGGATGCCGATTCCACCGGGGATACCGGTGGGGGTGAGTTCCTCGCGGGCACGGGCGTCTCGGGCGAGCCCGGCCGCCTCAGCGCGGCCGGTTGCCGCCACGACCTTGGCGAGCTCGTCGATCACTTCCAGCTTGGTGGGCCCAAATGGTGCGTCCAGCACCACCAGTTCAGGGCTGATCAATGGTTGGGACATGGCTGATGCCTTCCTAGGTGGGACGTTTTGCGCTTCCGAAGCGCGAAGGGGATGCAGCTGGCAGCTGCGAAAGCCGGTGGGGAACCCGGCGGGCGCGCCGCAGGGGCGCGCGGGGTCAGTACAGCTGGGTCACCTCCGTACTCAGTTGGCCCGCGAGCACGGGGGTGGCCAGGCCGGTGCCGGGCTGGGCGGCGGCCGCAGCGCCGTAGGTGACGGCGGCGGACAGGCGGGCGGGAGCGTCGTCCCCCCGAGAAAGGGCGATCAGGTAGCCGGCCAGCGAGGAGTCGCCGGCGCCGACGGTGGAGGCCACCGTGATGTCGGGGCTGGTGGCGAACCAGGCGCCCTGCGCGGTCACCAGCACCGCGCCGGCCCCACCCAGTGTGGCCAGGACCGTCTCCACTCCCCGCTCGA
The DNA here is from genome assembly GCF_058725725.1 of Buchananella sp. 103232. Taxonomy (NCBI): domain Bacteria; kingdom Bacillati; phylum Actinomycetota; class Actinomycetes; order Actinomycetales; family Actinomycetaceae; genus Buchananella; species Buchananella sp. 103232. Next base: position 63,018 of record NZ_JBZXJM010000014.1, read on the forward strand.
TGAGGGTGGAGGCCACGCGCGCCACCGGCAGGGGGTCACCGGCCTGGGCGGCCGCCTCCAGCTCGGTGCCGTCCACGCCAGCCAGCTGGGCCAGCTCCTCGCTGTTTGGCTTGATCAGGTGCGGGGCTGCCTGGGGAAGGCGGCTGGCAATGGCGGCCAGGGGCTCGTCGGAGGTGTCGACGGCCACCTTGACGCCCGCCGCCCGGGCAGTCTCCACCACGCCCGCGTACCAGTCCGGCTCCATGCCCGGGGGCAGCGAGCCGGCCAGCACCAGCCAGTCCAGGCCGAGCAGGCGCTGCTCGATAGCGGCGGCCAGGGCGGCGCTGAGCGCCGGGGTGAACGGGGCGCCGGCGCCGTTGATCTTGGTGGTCTTGCCGTCGGCGGAGGTCAGGGCGATGTTGATGCGGGCGGGCCCGGCCGCTGGGGAGAGGGCGTAGTCCAGCCCGAGGGCCGCCACCCCCTCCACCACCGGGTCGGAGTTCGCGGCGGGATGCTGCCCCGGGCCGGCCGGGACGGTCGGGGAGGTCAGCAGCGCGGTGACGGGCAGCCCGGCGCTGGCCAGCACGCGCGCGACGTTGATGCCCTTGCCGCCGGGCTGGTTGATCGAATCGACTACTCGGTGGACGCCCTCGGGCACCAGCGCGGATGCCAGGGCGAGGGTCTGGTCCTGGGACGGGTTTGGCGTGACGGTGAGGAACATTCTTCAAATATACGCACTCGATGTGATCTAGGACACCCTTTTCCGGGTCGTGGGCGGGTGGCCACACGGCATACTGGCGCCATGGCTATCGAGATCGCTGTTCAGGACCCGGCCGGCGCGCGCGTGGCGGCCCACGCGGGAGCGGATCGGGTGGAGCTGTGCACCGCGCTCGGCATTGGCGGGCTCACCCCGTCTACTGCGGCAGTTGAGCTGTGCGCTGCGCAGGGGATCGACGTGCACGCGCTGATCCGCTCGCGCGGCGGGGGCTTCGTGTTCAGCGCCGAGGAGGTTGAGCAGATGGCCCGCGAGGCCGCCCAGTGCGTGCGGGCGGGCGCGGTGGGCGTGGTGATCGGGGCCCTGCGGCCCGACGACACCCTGGACCTGCCGGCCCTGGAGCGGATCGCCGCCGCCGCCCGCGCCGTGGAACCCGGCGTGGCGATTACGCTGCACCGGGCCGCCGACGTCGCCCTCGCAGCCCAGTCCCACTCCCCCGGCCAGATCGTGTCAGCCTGCGCGGGCCTGGGCTTCGCGCGGATCCTTACCTCCGGCGGGGCCCCGGCCAGCGGCCAGGGACTGGAGGTGCTGGGGCAGCTGGCCCTTGCCGGGGTCGAATCGGGGGTGGAGATCCAGGCCGGTGGCGGGGTGAAGATCCAGGACTTTGCGTCGTTGGCGGCAGCGGGGGTTCCCAGTGCTCATCTATCTTGCCGGGCGGTGCGCGCGGACGCCGGCTCAGCGGGTCCCGGGGGCGGACCGGCCTCCTTCGACTACACGGACCCGGAGCTGGTGGAGGCCGCCGTGGCTGCGGCCACGGCGGCCGGGCTCACCGCCGCGAGGGCTTAGGACCCCGGCCGGGCCGGCGCTCAACTCGACGTTCGATCTTTCAACTCGACGTTCGCCTCCTCAACTCGACGTTCGCGACCGGGTAAACGTCTAGATTCACCGCCGAACGTCTAGATTCACCACCAAACGTCTAAACCGGATGCCTCGCCCTAGCAGCCCAGCCAACGCGCCTCCGGTACAGCCCACGCGCCCCGGCCGGGCCGGCGCTCAACTCGACGTTCGCCTCCTCAACTCGACGTTCGCCTCCTCAACTCGACGTTCGCGACCGGGTAAACGTCTAGATTCACCGCCGAACGTCTAGATTCACCACCAAACGTCTAAACCGGATGCCTCGCCCTAGCAGCCCAGCCAACGCGCCTCCGGCGCAGCCCACGCGCCCCGGCCGGGCCGGCGCTCAACTCGACGTTCGCCTCCTCAACTCGACGTTCGCCTCCTCAACTCGACGTTCGCGACCGGGTAAACGTCTAGATTCACCGCCGAACGTCTAGATTCACCACCAAACGTCTAAACCGGATGCCTCGCCCTAGCAGCCCAGCCAACGCGCCTCCGGTACAGCCCACGCGCCCCAGCGCGGGAACAGCGCGGGAACAGCGCGGGGGCGCGGTGCTCACCGGCACCGCGCCCCCCAACCTCGGCCTTCGCCGGGCCCGACCCGACGGGTCAGATCACGCCGTGGGCCAGCATCACGTCAGCCACGCGCTTGAAGCCGGCGATGTTGGCACCCAGCACATAGTCGCCGGGGCGGCCGTACTCCTCTGCGGTGGCGGCGCAGGAGTCGTGGATGTCGTCCATGATCGCGTCGAGCGCGGCCTCGGCCGTCTCGAAGGACCAGCGGGAGCGGGAGGAGTTCTGCTGCATCTCCAGGGCGGAGGTGCCCACGCCACCGGCGTTGGCGGCCTTGCCGGGGCCGAACAGCACGCCGGCACCCTGGAAGGCCTCTACGGCCTCCGGGGTGGAGGGCATGTTGGCGCCCTCAGAGACGGCAACAACGCCGTTCTTGATCAGCGTGGCGGCTGCGGCGCCGTCCAGCTCGTTCTGCGTGGCGGACGGGATGGCCACGTCGCAAGGCACGTCCCAGATGGAGCCGCCGGCCACGTACTGGACGGAGCCGCCCTTGCGCTCGGCGTACTCCTTGATGCGTCCGCGCTCGACTTCCTTGATCTGCTTGACGAGCTCCAGGTCTACCCCGGCCTCGTCCACGATGTAGCCGGCCGAGTCAGACAGAGCCACCACCTTGGCGCCGAGCGCCTGGGCCTTCTCGGTGGCGTAGATGGCCACGTTGCCGGAGCCGGAGACCACCACGCGGCGCCCCTCTAGGTCTTCGCCGCGCGTGGCGAGCATGTTCTTGGCGAAGCGCACCGCGCCGTATCCGGTGGCTTCGGTGCGCACCAGGGAGCCGCCCCAGGCCAGGCCCTTACCGGTGAGCACGCCGGCGTCGTAGGAGTTACGCAGGCGCTTGTACTGACCGAACATGTAGCCGATTTCGCGGGCGCCCACGCCGATGTCGCCGGCGGGCACGTCAGTGTTGGGGCCGATGTGGCGGGAGAGCTCGGTCATGAAGGACTGGCAAAAGCGCATGACCTCGGCGTCGGATCGGCCGTGCGGGTCGAAGTCGGAGCCGCCCTTGCCGCCGCCGATGCCCTGGTTGGTGAGGGCGTTCTTGAAGATCTGCTCGAAGCCGAGGAACTTGATGATGCCGCCGTTGACGGAGGGGTGGAAGCGGATGCCGCCCTTGTAGGGGCCGAGCGCGGAGTTGAACTCGACGCGGAAGCCGCGGTTGACGCGCACGTTGCCCTGGTCGTCCACCCAGGGGACGCGGAAGATGATCTGGCGCTCGGGCTCGACGATCCGGTCGATCAAGCCGGCCTCTGCGTAGTGGGGGTCCTTTTCGATTAGGGGGCTCAGGGAGGTGAGCACCTCGTGGACGGCCTGGTGGAACTCCACCTCTCCCTTGTTGCGGGAGACGACCGTGTCATATACGCCCTGCAGCAACTGGTGCATGGGCTGTCCCTTCTCACAGGCTCCAACCAGCGGAGCATTAGTTGAAACTTGCACCCAGCCGGTCCGCGTTCTGTGGCCGATTGCGCTGCCGCAGGACCCGGGTCGTCTTCGGCGCCGGGGAAAAGTCTGGCATAGCGCACCTGCTTGAGACTAGTTCGGCCAGCATTTGAAACGCTCTTTACCTTTGCGATCTTGGCCACCCCTGTCGCCCGGCCTCCCGCAGCTCGTGCTTTGTTGTCCGACGCTGCCGCCCTACCTCCCTCCCAGCCCGGCCGCCCGTCCCCTCGGCGCCCTTTTCCGCTGAGCCGCCCGGCCCGGGCATGGCAGTGGGGGCCGACGCTCCCTCACTCCAGCGAGAGGAACGTCGGCCCCCAATAGCGGCCTCGATGGCGGCCATAGCGACCTCGCCGGCGGCCCGGCTAAAACCGGTCCCGCCCTAGCGGTGGCTTAACTGCACGGGGCCAGGGGTTGCGCGGTGTCTTAGCCGAACAGGGCCGGCAGCGGGGCGGCCACGGCGGCGCGCAGCTCGGCCACGTCGATGGACTCCACGCCGCGGATCGCCAGCAGCTCACCACCGGTGGTGCCGATGCGCTGCGCCGGGACGCCGGCCGCGAAGGCGCGGTCCAGCACGGCGGCCACCTTGTCTTCTTCCACGGCCAGCAGCGCACGCGCGCCGGTCTCGGAGAAGAGCAGCTCGAAGGTGGAGACCTCGTCGCGGCCCTCCACCTTGGACAGGTCGAAGGAGCCACCCACGCCGTAGCGCACGCAGCCGTCCACCAGGGCTTGGGCCAGGCCGCCGGCGCTGAGGTCGTGGGAGGCGGCGGCCTCGCCGGCACGCACGGCACCGATCAGGACGTCGGCCAGCGCCTTCTCAGCCTTCAGGTCCACCTGCGGGGGGAAGCCGCCCAGGTGGCCGTGCACTGCGCGCGCCCAGGCGGAGCCGTCCAGCTCCGCGAAGGTCTCGCCCAGCAGGATCACGGCCAGGCCCTCGCGGTTCCAGCCGGAGGGGACCACCACGGAGACGTCGTCCAGCACGCCCAGCACGCCGACCACCGGGGTGGGGTTGATGGAGGAGTTGATCTGGCTCTTTTCCGCACCGGAGGAGTTGTAGAGCGAGACGTTTCCACCGGTGACGGGCACGCCCAGCTCCTCGCAGGCCTGTGCCAGACCGTGGATGGCCTCCACCAGCTGCCACATGGCGTCCGGGTCTTCCGGGGAGCCAAAGTTGAGGCAGTCGGTCACCGCCAGCGGGCGGGCGCCAACGGTGGCGACGTTGCGGTAGGCCTCCGCTAGTGCCTGGGCGGCACCGGTGCGCGGGTCCAGCTTGGCGAAACGGCCGTTGGCGTCCGTGGCGATGGCGACGCCACGGCCGGTGGACTCGTCCACGCGGATCACGCCGGCGTCGTCGGGCTGGGCCAGGGCGGTGGCGCCCTGCACAAAGCGGTCGTACTGGTCCGTCACCCAGGCGCAGGAGGCCTGGTTCGGGTCCGTGGCCACCTTCAGGATGGTCTCGCGCAGCGCGGCCTCGCCCTCGGGGCGCTCCAGGCGGTCGGTCGTGTCCGCCACCAGGGCGTCCTGCCAGGCCGGGCGGGCGTAGGGGCGGTCGTACTCCGGGCCGTCGTGGGCCACGGTCTTCGGGTCCACGTCAACGATCCGGTGGCCGTGGTGGTCGATCGTCAGGCGGCCGGTGCCGGTCACCTCACCGATCACGGCGGTCTCCACGTCCCACTTGGCGGTCACGGCCAGGAACTGCTCCAGCTTCTCTGGCTTGACCACGGCCATCATGCGCTCCTGAGACTCAGACATCAGGATCTCGCCGGCGGTCAGGGTGGGGTCGCGCAGCAGGACGTCGTCCAACCAGACGTGCATGCCGCCGTCGCCGTTGGAGGCCAGCTCTGAGGTGGCGCAGGAGATGCCGGCGGCACCCAGGTCCTGGATGCCCTCCACCAGGCCGGCGGCGAACAGCTCCAGGCAGCACTCGATGAGCACCTTCTCCATGAAGGGGTCACCCACCTGCACGCTCGGGCGCTTGGCGGGCATGCCGTCCTCGAAGCTCTCTGAGGCCAGGATGGAGGCGCCACCGATGCCGTCGCCGCCCGTGCGGGCGCCGAACAGCACCACCTTGTTGCCGGCGCCGGAGGCGTTGGCCAGGTGGATGTCCTCGTGGCGCAGCACGCCCACGCACAGGGCGTTGACCAGCGGGTTGCCCTGGTAGCAGGGGTCGAACTCGATCTCGCCGCCGATGTTGGGCAGGCCCAGGCAGTTGCCGTAGCCGCCCACGCCGGCCACCACGCCGTGCACCACGCGCGCCGTGTCCGGGTTGTCCACCGCGCCGAAGCGCAGCTGGTCCATCACGGCTACCGGGCGGGCGCCCATCGAGATGATGTCGCGCACAATGCCGCCCACGCCCGTGGCCGCGCCCTGGTAGGGCTCCACGAAGGAGGGGTGGTTGTGGGACTCGACCTTGAAGGTCACGGCCCAGCCGTCGCCGATGTCCACCACGCCGGCGTTCTCACCCATGCCCACCAGCAGGTGCTTCTTCATGTCCTCGGTGAGGTGCTTGCCGAAGGTGCGCAGGTGCTTCTTGGAGGACTTGTAGGAGCAGTGTTCAGACCACATCACGGAGTACATGGCCAGCTCGGCGTTGGTGGGGCGGCGCCCCAGCAGCTCGACGATGCGCTCGTACTCGTCCGGCTTCAGGCCCAGCTCCGCGTAGGGCATCTCCTGGCCGGGGGTGGCCGCGGCGTTCTCTACTGTGTCCGGCACGTGCTCGGTCTTCACAGCCTGCTCCTTGTTCTCGGTCATGCCGGTCTCGCTCATGCCGCACCCACCACGGAGCGCAGGACGGAGGTGAAAATGGCCAGGCCGTCGGTGCCCTGGCGGGGGCCGGTGGCGCCGTCGGGGCCAAAGCCGGCCTCCACGGCGTGCTCCGGGTGGGGCATGAGGCCAACCACGTTGCCGGCCTCGTTGCAGATGCCGGCGATGTCGTTGACGGAGCCGTTCGGGTTGACGTCCATGTAGCGGAAGACCACGCGGCCCTCACCCTCCAGGCGGGCGATGGTCTCAGCATCGGCCTGGAAGTTGCCTTCGCCGTTCTTCAGGGGCACCACGATCTCCTGGCCCACCTGGTAGTCGCCGGTCCACGCGGTGGAGGCGTTCTCGATGCGCAGCTTCTGCTCGCGGCAGATGAAACGCTGGTGGTCGTTGCGGATCAGGGCGCCGGGCAGCAGGTGGGCCTCGCAGAGCACCTGGAAGCCGTTGCAGATGCCGAGCACGGGCATGCCGGCCGCGGCGCGCTCCACCACGGTCTCCATGATGGGGGCGAAGCGGGCGATGGCGCCGCAGCGCAGGTAGTCACCGTGGGAGAAGCCACCGGGCACCACGACGGCGTCGACGCCAGTGAGGTCGGTGTCCTTGTGCCACAGGGCCACGGGGGTGCCCCCGGCCAGGCGCACGGCGCGGGCCGCGTCCCGGTCGTCCAGGGTGCCGGGGAAGGTGATGACGCCGACTCGCACGCCGGCCAACTCGCTGGTCACGGCCTGGTTCACTTGGCGTCCTCGACCAGCTCGTGCACGCTCACGACGTTCTCGATGATCGGGTTGGACAGCAGCTCCTGCGCAGCCTTCTTGGCGGCGGCCAGGGCTTCTTCGGTGACGGGGCCGTCCACGGTCAGTTCGAAGCGACGCCCCTGGCGCACGTCCGTGAAAACCTCGATACCCAGACGGGGCAGGGCGCCGCGCACGGCCTTCCCCTGCGGGTCCAGAATCTCCGGCTTGGGCATTACCTCAACGACGATCTTTCCCATGCGTTCCTCACATTGAACTGGGGGTGGGCAGTAAGGCCCAGTTTAGCCAGGAATCGCGCCCGTTTTGGGGGCCCATCCAGGCAATGGAGTGCGCCACTTTCGCTCCCGGCGCGGCGGTGTGAGCGCCGTCGCTTCCGGCAGGGTTGGTGGGGGTGGTTGCCGACGCTGCCGCGCCTACCTGCGGCGAAATCCCGGGCGCCTGGCGCGCCTGCCGCTACCGCGCGGGGCTGGGCGGTGTGAGCGGCGCCTCGCCGGGCGGAAGCAGGAGGGAATGGGGTGGGGCGGCAGCGTCGTCCACCTGGGGAGGAAGGAGGCCGGGCTGGCACGGCTGGTGGGTTGGCCGGGCTGGGGGCGGGTGAAAGGATGGGGGCATGACTGACTCGCCGCTCGCCATCCCTGCCCCGCCGGTCATTGAGGGCTGGCGCCACGTCTATTCCGGCAAGGTGCGCGACCTGTACGAGCCCGAGCCGGGCACGCGCAGCGACGACGCCGTGCTGGTGGTGGCCTCTGACCGGATCAGCGCGTTCGATTACATCCTGCCTACGCCGATCCCGGACAAGGGCAAGATCCTCACCGCGATGAGCCTGTGGTGGTTCGAGCAGCTGGAGGGGATCGTGGCCAACCACGTCATCTCCACCGATGTGCCTGAGGTTGTGGCCGGGCGCGCGATGATCTGCCACCGCCTGGAGATGGTGCCGGTGGAGTGCGTGGTGCGCGGCTACCTGACCGGGTCCGGGCTGGTGGAGTACAACGCCGGGCGCGAGGTGTGCGGTATCCCCCTGCCGGACGGGCTGGTGGAGGCCTCCCGGCTGCCGGCGGCGATCTTCACGCCGGCCACCAAGGCGGCCGTGGGCGACCACGACGAGAACGTGTCTTACGAGGTCGTGGCGCAGAGCGTGGGCGAGGACGTGGCGCGGGCGCTGCGCGAGACGTCGATTGCGGTCTACGAGCGGGCCGCCCAGCTGGCTGCGGCGCGCGGGATCATCCTGGCGGACACGAAGTTCGAGTTCGGGTTCCTGCCTGGGGCCGTCCTGGAGTCTGGCGGCGCGAAGGGCGGGGCTTCGGCAGGCGGGGCTTCGGCAGGCGGGCCGGGCGGCGCGGAGGGCGCGCTGATTCTGGGCGATGAGGTGTTGACGCCGGATTCGTCGCGGTTCTGGCCGGCCGACCAGTGGGAGCCGGGGCGGGTGACGCCCAGCTTCGACAAGCAGTACGTGCGCGACTGGCTGCGCTCCCCGGAGGCCGGGTGGGACCGCGCCGGGGGCGCGCTCCCGCCGGAGCTGCCGGCCGAGGTGGTGGAGCGCACGCGCCAGCGTTACATCGAGGCTTACCAGACGCTGACGGGCAGGGTCTTCCAGGGCTGAGCGGCCCGGGAAGGTGGCTGTGGGGGCCGGGGGATGCACATCCCCCGGCCCCAGCTGTAACGCCTACTGTCGCCTACTGACTCATTTTGGTGTTACAGCATGCGACAGTAGATGTGACAGTAGAGGGCGGATCGTTGCAATTCCAACGAATCGCGGCTCCGCTACTGACTCATACTGTAACAATGTTACAGTAGGTGAGTGCCGTCACACGAAGTAGACTCAGCCCTAGCCAAAGCGGGAGCCGAGCTTGTCACCTCCCTCAGCACGATCGCTGAGGACCAATGGTTTGATCGCAAGTCCGGCCGCATTGCAGCAAAGGACCTAGCCCGCCCACTCATCGCGTTCGCCAATGCTGAGGGCGGGACGATTGTGGTCGGAATTAACAACGCAGCCGTAGACGGCGTTTCCACAGAGCTCGAGAACTCTATTCGGCAAGCCCCTATCGACTTTACTGTTCCACCTGTCCGCGCTCGCTTCGACGCCAGGGACGTCGAAGGCAAGAGGATTCTGATTGTGCGCGTTGAGCCCAGCGACACCGTGCATACCAATCAGGCAGGAGACTGCTTCCTCCGGATCGGCGACGAGTCCCGCAAGCTCAACCTGGCCGAGCAGACGGAACTCACTTACGACAGAGGCGGCGGGCCTTTCGAGGCTACGGTCGCCCAGATCTCGGTTGCCGACCTGGACCAGCAGCAACTTGAGGCCTATCGAACGACCATCGGCTCCTCCTCAGTTCAAGAAATGCTTGCCGCCCGGGACCTAGTCAACCGCCGCAGTGAGCTCACTATTGCCGCCGAGCTCTTGTTTGACGAGCGGCCACAGCGGGACTTCCCAAGCGCATACGTTCGAGTGCTGCGTTACGACGGAGACACACGGGAGGTGGGGGCGCGCATGAACCTCCTCCACGACTCCCGTATTGAGGGCTCCATCCCGGAGCAGATCAACAACGCTGCAGCAGAAATCGAGCGACTTGTGCCACGCCACAAGCGGCTGGTGGCATCTGGACGCTTCGAGCCAGTGCCCATCATTCCTAGAGATGCGTGGCTGGAGGGGCTCGTCAACGCAGTGGTGCACCGCTCCTACAGCACCATGGGCGACCACATACGAGTCGACATCTTTGACCACCGCATTGAGATCTCATCCCCAGGCCGCTTCCCGGGTCTAGTCGATCCCTCCAAGCCACTTGCCATCTCCCGTTACGCTCGCAATCCCCGGATAGCACGCGTGTGCGCCGACCTTGGCATCACTCGCGAACTAGGAGAGGGAATCAAGCGCATCTTCGAAGAGATGAAGATGCGTGGACTTACCGATCCCATCTATCGGCAGTCTTCTTCTTCCGTGACTCTTACTTTGAGCGGCACCCCGGCCACAAACCCGGACGCGCTGAAGTCGCTGACCAAGAGCGCACACACGGTACTTGAAGCGATGCGGCTGGCTGGTAAGCCTTTGAGCACGGGTCAGGTCGCGGAGCTAGCCGGAATTGCGCGCGCCACAGCGGGCCGGGCACTGCAAAGCCTCGTGGAGGCCGGTCTTGTGCAGTGGCATGGCGTCTCCCCTCAAGACCCGAACGCAACCTGGCGGCTGCTGTAACACCTACTGTCACCTACTGACTCATTTTGGTGTTACAGCATGCGACAGTAGATGTGACAGTAGAGGGCGGATCGTTGCAATTCCAACGAATCGCGGCGGCGCTACTGACTCATACTGTAACAATGTTACAGTAGGTGATGCGCGTCATATCGACGCTGGATCAATGCCCCATCCTTGGATGCCATGGCAACAACACTTGCCATAACCGGCCACTATGTAAAGAATAGTTGCCACCAGCTCCATTGGAGGATCCGTGTCGCCCAACTTCCATCCACGAACCGAGCGCCTGCTAGCGACCGTTGGCCCCAATCTGCGCGTGTGGCGCAAGGCCCAGGGCTTGACGGCCACGCAGGTTGCGGACCGTGCGGGCATCTCTAGGCCAACTCTGCGGGTGATCGAGACCGAGCCCGAGCGCGCTTCGTTCGGAAACCTACTGGCAGTGGCGTCAGTCCTGGGACTCGACGACGCCCTGGTGGCATCGCTGGACCCGGTAGAAAGCGCGCGCGGCAAGGCACTACTCAAATCACTTGCGGACACAAGGGAGTGACCATCGTGCGCGAGCAGCTCGAGGTGCACTGGACGGGGGAAACCGGGGCTACCCGGCACGTGGGAACGCTCAGACTCCACGGCTGGGCCCAAGCCCATGAGTTCACTTACGCTTCAACGTGGCTCGCCGAGGGTTTCAGCATCGGCGAAGGGATGCCGCTGGTCAGCGGACCACTCTCTCCACCGGGCGGGCTGCTCACATTCGGAGTATTTGACGACTCCGGCCCAGATGCGTGGGGACGCCAGGTTGTTCAGCGCGCACGCTCAGTGTCGGAGTGGGGGAACTCGGTGGGACTCTTGTCCGAAACCCCGGACCTGCCCCGGCAGGGGGCGCTACGTTTTTCCGATTCGGTCGATGGCCCTTTCCTCCGGGAAATCGAGGAGTCCAGTTTCCCCGCAGGCATTGACACCCTTTCTGCTATCCAGGCAGACATTTCCTCCTTCGTTAATGGGAGCGACGATCCAGCCCTGTTGCGTCGACTCTTTGCGGGCTCAAGCAGTCAAGGCGGGGCACGGCCCAAATCGGCAGTGATCTCGACCGACGGCAGGCTACTGATTGCGAAGTTCCCGGCAGAGTCTGACAGGTACGACGTTCAGGCCTGCGAGGCCGTAGCCCTTTCGATTGCTAGGGAAACGGGGTTACCGACTCCTGCGTTCCAGCTCGAAAGGCTGGACGAGAACCGGAGCGTCTTACTACTGGAGCGCTTTGACCGTACCGACCAGGGCAGACTCGGATATCAGTCGATGCGCACGGCCAGCGGAATGGGACCGTACGAAGAGTTCAACTACAAGATGGCTGTGAGCACGGCACGGCGCCTTGCCGGGAAGACTGCCGCGCTAAGTATGGTGACGGCCGCCGCGCTCGCAATCTGCGTGAACAACTTTGACGACCACGCCCGCAACTTCGGCTTCTTGCGCCAGGCGGGCACTTGGCGGCTGGCGCCGATGTTCGACGTTGTGCCTTTCCCATATCAGGAGAGCGGGACGCCACTGCTTTTGGGCGAAGACCATCGCAGCCTGGAGCAGCTCCTCGACATCGACTGGGGACTACCCCGCCAGCTGGTGCTCGAGGCGGTTACCCGCGTGGCCGAGGTGGCTTGGCACGCCTGGGACGACGCGCCCAGCCGCTTCGGCCTGGCAGAGGACCAGGCCGTGCGCATGCGGGACTTCCTGCGGGCCAGGTGCGACTACGAGACCGTGCTACGCGCGGACGGACCACGTTTTCCGAGACGCTGACCCGTCTGCGGTGCCAGACTGGGCCGCACGCACTGTCGATCATTGCCCCCGACTTCGAGGAGAGGACTTGAAGAGCCCAGCCGATCTGATCCTGAAAATGCACTGGATTGGCGTTCACCCAACCCCTAACTGGGCGCTGAAAACATACCTCGACGTCTTCGATCAGCACTTCCCCGAGTTAGCCCCACACCAGTGGGGCCGCCCCAAAAAGACACTGGACACTGCGGCGAGAAAAATCCTACTCGCCGAAAAACTTCCCGACATCTACATTCGCCTCTGGCATCGCCGGTTCATGAAACTAGCCAGTATCGACTTCCCATTTAGGGTAGAGCATGAAACACTTAAGATAATCCCTGACGCATCCTTAACATATAGCATCAACTGCCTACTAAAGCTCCCCATGAAGTCACTTGAGTCGGACCTCAATAGCGCCGAGCAACTGCTCGTGAAGATGGCCGATGCGCTCGGCGCAGAGCTTGCAGTCTGCTATAAGTACGAGGACATAGTGGGTGAGGGCATTTCAAATAAAGAGTTCACTAGGTTGATGCGCTTAGAAAACAGCTACTATCACGGTGCCAGTATTTACGGCTTGCCAGAGCAGCCCACCTGGCTACTCTGGCTCGGGGAGCGTTTCTCTACTCAAATGGATGAGTGGCTGCGAGACTCCACCCCGGTCGATTGGGTGGTACGACAGACAGAACAGGGCACATTCGTAAAAATAAGTTCCGAGCCCACGTCACCAACAGAACAACCTAAAACGTGGTTCCCGCGCACATACCTGCCCAGGCGGACTATCTTCGGCAACGTCAAGCCTGCCAAGACACTCCCTCAACTCGCCCGGGTGTACGGAAAGTCAAAACAGTAAGCTGCCTCAGCATCCTTAGCGCTATCTCCCAAACGGGTCTGACGCAATTCGGGCCAGAGCACATACGACACCCAAACACGACCCCATTGTTCCGATCGACGCATACCACCACCCACAGTACCCAAATTGGAGGACGGGAATTGAAATCCTCGCCTGACATGACCTTGAAGATGCATTGGATCGGTGTTCATCCGACTCCCAACTGGGCACTGAAGACGTACCTCGATGTCTTCGATCAACACTTCCCCGAACTAGCCCCGCACCAGTGGGGCCGCCCTAGAAAGCCACTCGATGCAGCGGCGAGGGCAATCCTGCTCTCCGACAGACTTCCCGACATCTACATCCTCCTCTGGCATCGACAGATGGTTAAACGAACTAAGATACGCTTTCCTTTTATAGTTGACGCTGATACACTTGAGATCAGGCCTGACACATCTTCAACATATAGCATTAACTGCATGTTACAGATCTCGTTGAAGTCGTTTGAGATGAGCCTACGTCGCGTCGAGGACCTGTTGGTTAAGATGGCGGATGCGCTCGGCGCAGAGCTTGCAGTCTGCTATAAGTACGAGGACATAGTGGGTGAGGGCATTTCAAATAAAGAGTTCACTAGGTTGATGCGCTTAGAAAACAGCTACTATCACGGTGCCAGTATTTACGGCTTGCCAGAGCAGCCCACCTGGCTACTCTGGCTCGGGGAGCGTTTCTCTACCCAAATGAATGAATGGCTGCAAGAATCCGCCCCTGCCGATTGGGTGGTACGACAGACAGAACAGGGCACATTCGTAAAAATAAGTTCCGAGCCCACGTCACCAACAGAACAACCTAAAACGTGGTTCCCGCGCACATACCTTCCGCGACGAACCATCTTGGGCAACGTAAAGCCCGCCAGGACACTCCCGCACCTCCCGGGCGCACATGGGAGGGCGGATAAGCAACACTAATCTGCGTCGACACAGGTTCTGCCGAGAGCAGCAGGCGGATCCATGATTTCTGTTTACCTGTTTGCCGCGACCGCAGAGTGCACCTCAAAGACTGAGGGAATCAACTGCGCTACTTCAACGTCTAGAACCTCTGCAAGTGCCAACAATCGATCAGTAGCAATACTCGACTGCCCAGTCTCTACCTTTGAGAGCATCTGCCTGGACCATCCAGCTTCGTTTGCGAGCCCTTCTTGCGACCAACGCGCCTTACGCCTGGCTGCAGCAATCCTCATCCCAAGGAGGCGGCGGAACCAGTACGCAGCTGCAGCTCTGTCAGGGTCGAGGCATGAGTGAGCTACCGGCATACAGATACCGTGACGCAGTAGCGCGACAAAGCCCACCGCGTTAGCTAGTCTATTTCTGCCTAGCTAAGTAGGCGTTCGTGATCTACGAGCGACTCTCACGGGCGCCTGACCGTCGACATCCACACCTTGTGGAGCCCCTGCCCTTCTTCAGGAGGAAGAACATGTCAAAGTTCAAAGACGACCTCAAACGCTCCCTCGATATTGCAACAGACGACAAGACAAGCGTCGTTATCCGTGACAGCAACGCTGTCGTTGAGCTTCTCAACCGCATTGATCTCTCTCGCCTCAGCGCAGAGGGACGTCAGCAGGTTGCCGAAATCAGTCAGCAGTTGAGCGCAGTGCGCGAGTCCTTCGACCAAAGTTACCAATCGACGATTCCGGTAACCGCTGCGGAGGTCAAGAGAGTCAAGCTGTTCAACCTGGCTCGGAAAGTTGGTCAATTTGCAATCTTCGCCACAGGCCTCGCAACACTATTCAACGGTGAGACGTGGTGGCTAGGCCTCCTTCTGATCGTCGGGATGTTCGTTGGGCGCGCCTTCGCTAAGAAGTTTCTCCTGAAGAAAGCACAGCAATCTGCGCGATCGTCATGGCGGACAGTGCGTGACGCACAGTCCATGATCGGCAACATCGACTCCGCTTCTGGCCTCGCGGGCAAGGCCGATACAGTCTTTCAGTCCACACTCACAGAAATGGAAAGGATTGCTGAACTGTCCCGTAGACAGGCCGAGCGTCAACATCGCGAGGCACTGGCTGTACAACAACAGCAGTTGGCTGCGATGCGTGAACAAAACGAGATTGCCCGATTGCGTTATGAAGAACAAGTAACTCAAACAGGGATTCTTGGCGACATGGCCTACATTCGCCCCAAGGATCGCTACAAGGACTAGCAATGGATGTGGTGCAGGACGGCCGCCTGGTGCGCCTGCCCGCCGAAATGGGCGGCATGCTGCCGCCCATTTCGGCACTCGGCCGCACCCCCACCTCCCCGGCAACAGCCTGAGCCGCGCGCACACAAAGCCGGGGGCCGGGGGATTCAAAAATCCCCCGGCCCCCGGCCCCCGGCCCTTGCTCTGGATCAGCCCAGCCCTATCGGGCTAGCTCAGCTCCACCGCTCCTCGCTGCGGTCGCCCGCCCACACCACGTGGAACTTGCCCGCGCGGTCCGTGCGCTCGTACGTGTGGGAACCAAAGTAGTCGCGCTGCCCCTGGATCACCGCAGCCGGCAGGCGCTCTGCGCGCAGGCCGTCGTAGTACGCCAGGGAGGACGCGAACGCCGGGGCCGGCACCCCGCCCAGCGCCGCCGCGCTCACCACGCGGCGCCACGCCGCCAGCGCCTTCCCAACCACAGGCGCAAAGTAGGTGTCCGCCAGCAGCAGGTTCAGCTCCGGCTGGCGCTCGTAGGCCTCCGTGATGCGGTCCAGGAAGCGCGCCCGGATGATGCAGCCATCGCGCCAGATGCGCGCCATCGCCCCCAGGTCCACGTTCCACCCGTACTCGTCGCTGGCCGCGCGGATCTGGTCAAAGCCCTGCGAGTAGGCCACCAGCTTGGAGGCGTACAGAGCCAGGCGCACGTCCTCAATGAACGCCGCCCGGTCCTCCACCTCGATACGCTGCGCCTCGCCCGGCAGACTGCGCGCGGTCTGACGCTGCGCCACCGCCCCGGACAGCGAGCGCGCGAACGTCGCCTCAGCGATCCCCGTGACCGGCACGCCCAACTCCAGGGCATTCTGCACGGTCCAGCGACCGGTGCCCTTCTGCCCGGCCACGTCCCGCACCACGTCCACGAACGCCTTACCGGTGGCGGCGTCGGTGTGGCGCAGCACCTCCGCGGTGACCTCGATCAGGTAGGACTCCAGGTCCCCCGTGTTCCACTCGGCAAAGATCTCGCCCAGCTCCTGCGCGCTGGCCCCCAGGCCCACGCGCAGCAGGTCGTAGGCCTCGCCGATCAGCTGCATGTCCGCGTACTCGATGCCGTTGTGCACCATCTTCACAAAGTGGCCGGCGCCATCCGGGCCCACATAGGTGCAGCACGGCACCCCGTCCACCTTGGCAGAGATGGACTCCAGCATCGGGCCCAGGCGGTCGTAGGACTCGCGCGTGCCACCCGGCATGATCGCCGGGCCCTCCAGCGCACCCTGCTCACCACCGGACACGCCCGTGCCCACAAAGTGCAGGCCCCGCTCGCGCAGCGCGGCCTCCCGGCGCCGGGTGTCCTCATAGAAGGAGTTGCCAGCGTCCACAATGATGTCGCCCTCCTCCATGCGCTGCGCCAGCTGCTCGATCACGGCGTCCGTGGCCGCGCCGGCCTGCACCATGATGATGGCCACGCGCGGGCGCGCCAGGGAGGCAACGAAGTCGTCCATGCCGTGCGTGAGCACAAACTCGCCCTCGTCCCCGTGGGCGGCGAACACCTGGTCAGCCTTCGCGTCGGTGCGGTTGTGCAGGGCCACCTTGTGGCCGTGGCGGGCGAGGTTGCGGGCCAGGTTGGAGCCCATCACGCCCATGCCGGTCACGCCGATGTCTGCGCTACCGGGGGCGGGGGTCTGGTACTCGGTCATGTCAGCCTCTCAGATCTGCGCAGCGATGTCGCTGCGGTGGTGGGAGCCCTCCAGGGCCAGGTGCGAAAGGGCGGCGTAGGCAGCGGTGCGGGCGGCGGGAACGTCGTCCCCCTCACCGACCACGCAAAGGACGCGGCCACCGTTAGCCACCAGTTGGACGACGTCGCCGCCGGCCTCCACGCGCTTGGTACCCGCGTGAATCACGTGGGCGCCAGTGCTGGCGTTGGCCGCGTCGATGCCGGTGATCTCACCGCCGGTCGTGACGGTGCCCGGGTAGCCGGGGGCCGCCAACACCACGGTGACTGCGGCGCCCTCGCTCCACTCCAGTGGCGGGTGGGCGGCCAGCTCGCCACGGGCAGCGGCCAGCAGCAGTTGCGGTAGGGAGGAGCGCAGGCGGGCCAGGACCACCTGGGTCTCCGGGTCGCCAAAGCGCACGTTGAACTCGACCACGCGCAAGCCCTTAGAGGTCAGTGCCAGGCCGCAGTAGAGCAGGCCGCTGAACGGGGTGCCGCGCCGCGCCATCTCCCGCAGCACCGGCAGCGCCACCGTGTCCACGACCTCCTGGGACAGGCCGGCCGGTGCCCACGGCAGCGGCGAATACGCACCCATGCCGCCCGTGTTGGGGCCTTGGCCGCCGTCGTAGGCGCGCTTGAAGTCCTGCGCCGGGGCCAGCGGGATGGCGGTCTCACCGTCGCAGATGCAGAACAGGGAGACCTCCGGGCCGTCCAGGAAGTCCTCGATCACCACGCGCTTGCCCGGCGTGCCCTCCGCGTCCACGTCCGCGTCCTCCGCCAGTCCCAGGCAGGCGGCGGCGTGGGCGCGCGCGGCCGCGCGATCCTCCGTCACCACCACGCCCTTACCGGCGGCCAGGCCGTCGTCCTTCACCACGTGCGGGGCGCCGAACTCCTCCAAAGCCGCGTCCACCTGCGCCAGCGTGGTGCACACGCGCGCCTGCGCCGTCGGGACGCCTGCGGCCTCCATGACCTCCTTGGCGAAAGCCTTAGAACCCTCCAGTTGGGCGGCTGCGCCCGACGGGCCAAACACCGGGATACCGGCGGCACGCACCGCGTCCGCCACCCCGGCCACCAGCGGCGCCTCCGGGCCAACCACCACCAGGTCCACGCCGTGTTCCCGGGCGGCTGCGGCCACCGCCTCCCCGTCCAGGATGTCCAGCTCCAGCAGCTCGGCCAGCTCCCCAATGCCCGGATTGCCCGGGGCGGCCAGCAACACAGTGGACTCGTCATTGCGCAATGCGCGGGCGATGGCGTGCTCGCGGCCGCCCGAACCCAACAAGAGGATCTTCACTCCCTAAGCGTATCGCGCGATTCCCTGCGGCAAGCGGGGCGTTCACCACACGCGAGGCGCGCCCCTTCAATTCACCCACCGGGGCCGGCCTCGCCCACCCGCGCTCGGCCGCCCCGCGCCCGGCCCGCCCTTGGCAGACCACCCCTGGCGGCAGCGTCGTCCACCCGCCAGGCCACACAAAAGACCGGGCCCCGCCCTCCCACGTGGGGAGAAGCGGGGCCCGGCCTCTAGCCGCCTAGAGCGGCGGCCTCACCTGAGATCAGGCGCCAGCGCGCTCGCGCAGCTTGGCCAGCTGCTCGCGCACAGCGGCGGGAACCTTGTCACCGAACTGCTCCAGGTACTCCTCGGTCAGGTCGGCCTCGGCCAGCCAGCGCTCCGGCTCGATCTTGAAGAGCTCGACCCGTGATTGCGATTTCATGAGCCCTTGAGTTCTAACAGTCCCAACATTGCCGCGGATTACACCTACAGGAACGGGATACATCCCCCTGCCCTAAGGGAATAGTCGCTAGTCCCCCCCACCAGTATGAGCTGACTCCACCGTTCGGATAGCCCGTGAGGTCCGCATTGATCGTCCCCAGCTGGAATGCAAGCCCCTTAAGCGGGCCAATGTCATAGTTGAAGGCTGCGGTCAACCGTGCAGTTCGCCCACCTGCACCGACCCATGCCGATTTTGAAGTCTGACCTGTCTTGACTAGTGGGTTCAGATTACGCACGACAACCGCCTTCGAGTGGTTGATCTTAGTAACCCTTCCACCAGTCACGCGATACCCCACCTCAACTCAATACTCGAGAACCTTCAGGCCGAGTACCTTCACCCATCTATTGGATGAAACCGAGCGATCAGTGGATGCAGCAAAGGGTGATGCCGCTACAGAACGGAGTGACGCATCTTGCGCAGTTGCCACTTTGCCCTCGTCCACCCCTTCAAGGCTTCCAGCGCCCTCCGCATATAGCTCAGGATTAGACAACAGCTCCACAAACTTCTGCTGCTCCGCTGCGGTGAGAGCTTCGAAATCATCGAGCAAATCAGATGCTTCATCAGCGAGATAATCGCTGTACTCCGTCACCGTGATCGCCGGGATGTCATCAGCACTACTGGCCATCGCCGGTGCGGTCAGAAAGAGGGAGAACGCCGCTGCGCACGCGACAACGCTTGCGACCCTCTTGAACATCGATCTCACAATGAGCTTCTTTTCGGGACACAGTGCCAGCCAACACCCTGCACACCGCATCGGGCAGTGCACACCCACAGGCAAGGGATGGAGGCACCCTGACGTACCTCACACTGACTGGTATCTGACTATAATCGGTACCGGAGGTTTTACAAATGACCGATGGAGCATCTGCAGTCGTAGTGCAATTGCGGAAGGGAGTGCTGGAGTACTGCGTCCTTCGGCACCTGGACTCAGGACCGACCTACGGACTCGAGCTGGCAAATCGACTGAGCGAAGATGGGCTGATCTCACATGGCGGTTCGCTGTACCCGCTGTTGGCACGGCTGCGAAAGCAAGAAATGGTGGAGACCTTTTGGCAGGAGTCCGAGTCCGGCCCGCCTCGCCGCTACTACCGCCAAACACCGCAAGGTCGAGCAGCGCTACGGCAGTTCCTTGCCGAATGGCGCACATTCACAGAGAAAGTAGACAACCTCATGGAAGGCGTGGACGAATGAGAACAGGTACCGAAATAAACGCATACATGGGCCATCCGCTTGTGCGCACCTACCTAAGCGACCTAGACGCGGCTCTCGAAGGCACCGATTCAAGCGAAGCCCGAATCATCAAACAATCTGTGCGGGAGCATCTCGTTTCCGAGTTCGCCCTCGTCAAGCAAGAGCTCCCAGACCGGCAGATTGTTGCAGAGATACTGGACAGGCTTGGCCCAGTCGACTCGATCGCCAACACACTCGGCGAAGCCAACCTCCCACACGCACAGCGTGACGTGGTACCTCAGAAGACCACCACACCGACAATCATCTTGACCGCACTTTCCGTGGCACTCTTGCCGTTCGCGGCTGGGGTGTCAGCCGCCCTCTCGGCAATCGCTCTAGTGATTGCAGTCCGGTGGAGGCCATCCAGGACTCGAGGTTACGTGATTGCGGCAAACGTGGTCGTGCTCGCAGTAGCCCTAGTCCTATTGATCACGGCCTTCGTTACCGCGTCCCTTCTTCTCGGCACAGACGTCGGAGTGGGCTGAGGCACCTTCAGAGCACTAGAGGAACAATCGGTTAGATCGAGCTGGCGCCCTGCCTCTCTGCGCCGACCACCCCGGGCGGCAGCGTCGTCCACCCGCCAGGCCACACAAAAGACCGGGCCCCGCCCTCCCACGTGGGGAGAAGCGGGGCCCGGCCTCTAGCCGCCTAGAGCGGCGGCCTCACCTGAGATCAGGCGCCAGCGCGCTCGCGCAGCTTGGCCAGCTGCTCGCGCACAGCGGCGGGAACCTTGTCACCGAACTGCTCCAGGTACTCCTCGGTCAGGTCGGCCTCGGCCAGCCAGCGCTCCGGCTCGATCTTGAAGAGCTCGGCCCACTGAGCCTCGGACATGTCCATGCCGTCCAGGTTGAAGTCGGCCTTGTGCGGGTAGCGACCGGTCACGCCGTCAACGGCCTCAACCTGGCCGGAGACGCGCTTGACGATCCAGTCGAGCACGCGGGAGTTGTCACCGAAGCCCGGCCACAGCCAGTTGCCCTCGTCGTCCTTGCGGAACCAGTTGACCTGGTAGATGCGCGGAGCCTTCTCGCCCAGGGTCTCGCCCATCTCCAGCCAGTGCCCCCAGTAGTCGGCCATGTTGTAGCCGCAGAAGGGCAGCATGGCGAACGGGTCGCGGCGCAGCGCACCCACGGACAGGTCCAGGGCGGCAGCGGTGATCTCGGAGGAGACGGTGGCGCCGATGAACACGCCGTGCTCCCAGTCGTAGGCCTCGGCAACCAGCGGCACGTTGGTGGCGCGGCGGCCACCGAACAGGATGGCGTCAACCGCAACACCCTGCGGGGCCTCCCAGTCCTCGCAGATGATCGGGCACTGCGCGGCCGGAACGGTGAAGCGGGAGTTCGGGTGGGCGGCCTTCTCACCGGACTCGGGGGTCCAGTCGTTGCCCAACCAGTCGATGGCGTGGGCCGGGGCGTCGCCGTCCATGCCCTCCCACCAGACGTCACCGTCGTCGGTCAGCGCGACGTTGGTGAAGATGGTGTTCTCCTTCATGGAGTCCATGGCCATCGGGTTGGTGGAGTAGGAGGTGCCGGGGGCAACACCGAAGAAGCCAGCCTCCGGGTTGATGGCGTACAGGCGACCGTCCGGGCCGGGACGCATCCAGGCGATGTCGTCACCCACGGTCTCCACCTTGTAGCCCGGGATGGTGGGCTGCAGCATGGCGAGGTTGGTCTTGCCACAGGCGGACGGGAAGGCAGCGGTCACGTGGTACTGCTTGCCGCTCTTCTCGTCGGTCAGGCGCAGGATCAGCATGTGCTCGGCCATCCAGCCCTGGCGGCGGGCCATGGTGGAGGCGATGCGCAGGGCGTAGCACTTCTTGCCGAGCAGGGCGTTGCCGCCGTAGCCGGAGCCGTAGGACCAGATCTCGTTGGTCTCCGGGAAGTGGGTGATGTACTTCTCGTCGTTGCACGGCCAGGCGACGTCCTCGACCTTGTTGCCGTCAGCGTCGATCAGCGGGTAGCCAACGGAGTGGACGGCGGGAACCCACTCGCCACCCTCGTTGATCAGGTCCATGGCCTTGGCGCCCATGCGGGTCATGATGCGCATGTTCAGGACCACGTACGGGGAGTCAGAGATCTCGATGCCCAGCTTGGAGATCGGGCCACCCAGCGGCCCCATGGAGAAGGGGATGACGTACATGGTGCG
This sequence comes from Buchananella sp. 103232, assembly GCF_058725725.1. NCBI lineage: Bacteria > Bacillati > Actinomycetota > Actinomycetes > Actinomycetales > Actinomycetaceae > Buchananella > Buchananella sp. 103232. The sequence goes on from NZ_JBZXJM010000014.1 coordinate 84,962, forward strand.
GCCGGCCATGGCGCCGTCGAACACCTTGTTCAGGGTCTCCTTCATCTCGGCAGGAGCGCACCAGTTGTTGGTCGGGCCGGCGTCCTCCTCCTTCTCAGAGCAGATGAAGGTGCGGGACTCGACACGAGCCACGTCGCTCGGCAGGGAGCGGGCCAGGAAGGAGTTGGGGCGCTTCTCCGGGTTCAGGCGGATGAAGGTGCCGGCCTCAACCATCTCGGTGGAGAGGCGGTCCCACTCTTCCTGAGAACCGTCAGCGAAGTACACGGCAGCAGGCTTGGCCAGCTCTGCGGTGCGGATCACGAAGTCGAGCACGTCAGCCGGGCAGTTAGCCGGCGCGGCTGCGCGGATCTCCTCAACGGTAACGGTCATGGACTTGCCTCCTGGGCTTGAGTTTTTCAGACGTTCCAATAGAACCGCATCACGCCCGCTTTTTTCTTGGGCCAACGTCCCGTCCCCCCAAGTCTGAAGTGTGACGTGCGCCGCACGGCTCTGTGTGATTGGCGCAATTCGCTTGCGAATCTATCCGGTGGGTTTGGGCGGCCGCAATGGGGTGGGCTCGTTTACGCGACTGACGAAAGGGCGGGGCCGCTTTTCCCCCGCGCCGCCCGGTTTTTCTCACTCCATGGACGACGCTCCTCTCACCCCTCTTTCCCCCTCGCCGCCCCGGATGGGCCGTCGGGAGGGAGGCGGGTGTGCCCGGTGGTTTTGTCGCTTCCGGCGTAACCGAGGGGTGCCTCGGTGGGTGTGCTCCCCCTGCCCCGCCGGTTGCCCGCCCCCACCGGGTCTGGCCGCTCCTCGATTCGCCGAAACTTGTCCAAACCTCACGAGACTTGTCCTTAGCGGGGTGGCTAATGACAAGGCTCGGCGCGGTTTGACAAGTTTCGACGGGGGAACTGGGTGACACGGCGCCTACCCGAGGCCGCTGCGGGAGGCGCCGGGGTGGGAGTGCAGGGGCGCAGGTCAGGCCGGCGGTGGGGCGGGTGCGGCTAGGGGAGGGCGGGCGGGGCGTCGGCCATGCGGGCGGGCGCGGCTAGGGGAGGGCGGGCGGGGCGTCGGCCATGCCGGTGGGCAGGCCAGGTGGGCTCCAAGCGCGAGGGGCGACGCGAGGGGCGCGGGCGTCAACAGGGTGCAGCCAGCCTCCACGAAAACCGTGGCGGCGTGTAAAACTCTTGCCTGTAGGCCGCGCGCGAGTGCGGGACCGTTTGGCTTTGGCCGCCGACCAGGCGCCGCCGCCGTTAACTGAGAGGCAGATTTAGATGATTTGGGCGTGGATCGGACTGGGGGTGCTGGGACTGGCGCTCATTGCGCTGTCGGTGTACCTGTTTGTGCTCTCTCGGAAGCCGGCCGCCTCCCCCGCCCCCGCAGCCGCGCCTGGCGTGGGCGCGCCTGGGGTGGGCTACCCGGGCGGCGTCGGCTATCAGGGCTACGGCCAGGCACAGGGAGCGCCGCAGGCCTACGGCGCTCCCGCTGGCTACGGCGCCGCTGCTGGTCACGGAGCGGTCGGATACGGGGCCGGTGCACCGGGCTACGCCGGCCAGGGCTACGGGGCACCCGCGGGCGGCGAGGCTTATGGCGGCGCTTACGGCGCGCCGGCGCAGCCCTACGGGGCACAAAGCCAGGGCTTCGGGACACCGGGCCAGGGCTATGGGGCAGGCGCCCAGGCCGAGGGCTGGGGCGTGCCTGCGCAGGCCCAGCAGGGCGTCGGGCAGCAGTGGGGTGCCGGGCAGTGGGACGCACAGCCGCAGGCTGCCGCTCAGGCACCCACCCAGGTGTTTGCCGCGCCGCAGGGCGCTGGCCAAGCCCCCACCCAGGCGTTTGCCGCGCCGCAGCAAGGCGCCTTCCAGTCCGCTTCCTTCCCGCAGGGCGGGGCGCACCAGGCGGGTGCGGACGCGCCGGCGCAAGCGCCCACCCAGCAGTGGGAGGCCCCGCAGGCTGCCCCGCAGGTTGCCCAGACGGTAGCGCAGGTCATTGAGCCGGCAAGTGAGCCGGTCGCCGCACCGGCTAGTGAGCCGGCGGCGGACGTTGCCGTGCCGACGGCGGAGGTTGCCGTGGAGCCTGCGCCGGTGGCGGAGCCGGCTGTTGAGGCGGTCCAGGTCGAGGACGCACCCGTTTCTGAGCCGGTTGCCGAGCCTGTCGCTGAGTCGACACCCGTGGCTGAGCAGAACGTCGCTGTTGCCGCAGAGCTTCCTGAGGCGGCCCCGGCGACCCCGGCCGACCAGGCCCAGCCCGAAGCCCCCGCTCAGCCCGGGGCTCCGCTGAACTGGGGCCCGCCCACGCAGGCACCCGAGCAGCAGTAGTTCTCACCGGGTTGGCCCCTAGTCTTTGGGGCTTCACGATCTGGATTGGGTGGGTCCGACGACGTCGGACCCACCCAATGCTTTTGAGGAGCCTCACAGACGTTGGTGCAACAGCGCGCTTCGAGCCCACCGACCGGTGCGCTGGCTTTGCTCTTATCCCCACAGGGGAAGGTGCCGGAGCGAGGAGCGATGGTGCACTCGGGGCGGGCGGCGGCTCATCCCCGCAGGGGCGGGAGCCCGAGGAGCTAGAAGGATTCAGAATGGGCGGGCGCAGATTGGCCGCCCCGGGCCAAGAACCGGGGGCAGGCACCGGGAGCGGGCACCGGCGGACCACGCCGGAGGCTCGGCCGACGTCCAGAACGCCGGCTCGCGCTCTGCCTGCGCCAGCTGGCTCTCCGCAGGCTGCGCCGGGTCGGTGTTGCGCAAACGGTTGAGCCCTTGTGGCTCCTGTTGAGCCTTTGTTGTAGCGGTTGCTGCGTTCTTGCACCTCTTGTGGCGCTACGACGCCGATTAACGGACCAATAGGTCGCCCAAAGGCTCAGGAGCTACAGCAAAGGCTCGGGAGCTGCAATAAGGGCTCAACTGTTTGCGCACGCTCGCCCCCCGAGTTCGCGACGACGGCCACCACGAACCCGGGCACGCATCTGCTCACCCGCCCGCCTCCCCACGCTCGCAACGACGGCATGCCCGAGCGAGCAACGGGATTGGCAGGAGCCACCCGAGAGTGGTCGGCAACGCTGGTCCGGGCGACGGGCCCGGATAGCAGGGGTCCGTCCGGGCCGGCTTTCCCAGCGCCTTAGTCCGCAGGGAAACACGTCACTATCCACACCCATAAGCCCGCGCCTGTTTGTGACGTGAGATACTTGCCGCATGAATAACAGCACTTCATCCCGCAAGCGCAACCGCATTCTGGCTGCGATTCTGCTCCCCGTCGCCCTCCTGCTTTCGGCCTGTGAGGTCAAGGCGGACTGGACCATCAACACCGACAAGTCCCTGGACTTCACGTTCTTCGTTGACGCTCCCGAGCTGGCTGGCTTCCCCGACATGGAGAACTTCTGCTCCGGCATGCAGGAGAGCTTCGAGTCCACCGCTCAGCTCAAGGGCGCGACCATCGAGGTCAAGGACCTGGGTGGAGAGGGTTCCCCGAAGTGTGAGCTGACCGCCAAGGGCATCTCCACCGAAGACGCCGGTTCTGGCTTCAAGTTCGAGGGTGACAAGGTCACCGTCACGATCGAGGGCAACCAGTTCTCTGACATGACCGGCCAGCTGGGCATGCTGGGCGGCGAGATCAAGTTCTCCATGTCCTTCACCTTCCCGGGCCCGGTCAGCGAGGCCAGCGTTGGTGAGATCGACGGCAACAAGGTCACCATCAACAACGTTGAGGACCTGGCCAAGGGCGTCACGATCGTTGCCTCCATGACCTCCTCCGGTGTCGGTGGCGGCAACCTGATGTGGATCCTGCTGACCATCGGTGGTCTGGTTGCCGTGGGCGGTGTGGTTGCCGTCGTGCTGGTGAACAAGAAGAAGGCCCAGGCCGCGCAGGCCCCGGCCGCCTACCCGATGGGTGCCCAGCCGGGTTACCCGGCTCAGCCGCAGCAGCCGATGGCCCCGCAGCAGGGCTACCCGACCCAGCCGCAGCAGCCGATGCCCCCGCAGCAGCCGATGCCCCCGCAGCAGCCGATGCCCCCGCAGCAGCCTTACCCGCCGCAGGGCTGAGCAGCGGCTTCCCTAAACACCATGCGCGGTGAATAGCGCAGGTTTCTCGGTTTGTCCGGGACGGCCACTGGCCGTCCCGGACAACCTTTTTCAGCCACCGCTTCGCCACCACGCTCCACCAACCACCGCACCCCTGATCGCGCCGCCTCGCTGTGGCGGACGCCAAGGCAGTGTCGGCAACCTGGACTGCGACCCTCATCGCGCCGCCTCAAGTGAACTGACCCCCCCCTAAAGGGCCTGCCCCTTGGGATCAACCGTGCGCGGGGTTCAACACACCCGGAGCCCAGCCGTGTTCGAGGCTCAACTGGGCCCACGCCACACCCTCACCGGGGTAGGAGCCTCCTGCCGGCACACGGCGGCACACTCCTGAAGCGATGCCCAAAACGCCGCTCTAACCGCCTGCCACGCTAGAAGCCCGTGCGGCATAATCCGCGTATGGCAACAGGTATCAAGACGCGCAAACGCAATCGAATTCTGGCTGCTGTGCTGCTGCCAGTCGCACTACTGCTTTCTTCTTGCTCAATCAAAATGGACATCGGCCTGAACGTCGATAAAACCGTGGACATCGTGTATGAGGTTGACCTCCACGAGATGTACGGCATAGACGGCTCGAACGACCCTGAGGCTTTCTGCGCTTCGATGTTTGAAGAGTCTTCCCAGTCGCTGCCCGAAGGTAGCTTCACCATGGAGAACGTCGGTACCGACACCGCACCAGTTTGCAAGCTGACGGCGCAGAGTGTGCCGGTCGATACCGCCGACGGGATGGGGATCGTTTTCGAGGGCGACACCGTAAGGGTGACAATCGACGGTTCCACGTTCAACGATCCCGAAATGGATCGGGTGGAAGGTTTCCTGAACCAGCTCGACTTCTCTTTCACCATGACCTTCCCAGGCAAGGTAAGCGAATCCACGATCGGTTCCATCGATGGCAACAAGGTGACCATCTCCAAATTTGAGGACTTCCAGCAGGGCGGCACCATTGTGGCCTCGATGATCCCTAGCAAGAGCGACTACTTGCTGTGGATCCTCCTGGTAGGCGGTGTCTTGTTGGTTGGAGGTGGTGTAGCTGCCTTCTTCATCATGAACAACAAGAAGAAGGCCGCCGCCGCTGCCTTGGCTCAGCCCTATCCGGTTCCCAACTCATACGGCCCTGGCCAGGCAGGACCTCAGGGCTCTCAGCCCCAGGCAGCGCACCACTTCCCGCCGCAGCAGGCCTACCCGGTTCAGCAGCCGTACCCGGCTCAGCCCCAGCAGCCCGTGGCGCCGCAGCAGGGCTACCCGGCCCAGCAGCCGTACCCGGCTCAGCCCCAGCAGCCGATGCCCCCGCAGCAGCCATACCCGCCGCAGGGCTGACCAAGGGACAACATGGACCATCCCGGGGGCGGCCACACGCCGCCCCCGGGGCTAGTTAACGCGAACTTCCAGCCCTCCCGCACAGCTTGGGCTAGGGGCGCGCTCCACAGCTAGGGACATCGTCGCCGCCAGACTTTTCGCACAGCTAAGGGCTTGGGGGTGACGGTCAAACGACCGTCACCCCCAAGCCCTTAGGTCCTCCCCAGCTGGCTCTTGCCTACAGCAGAGGGAAACGGGAGATGGTGGCCTCTCGGCCCGGACCCACACCGATGGCGCTGACGCGGCACCGGCCCAGTTCCTCGATGCGAAGCACGTAATCCTGCGCGGCCTTGGGCAGCTCTTCAAAGGTGCGCGCCCCGGTGATGTCCTCGGTCCAACCAGGCATTTCCTCGTAGATTGGCTTGGCGTGGTGGAAGGAGGTCTCATCCATCGGCATGTCATCCATGCGCACGCCGTCAACGTCGTAGGCCACACAGATCGGGATGCGCTCGTAGCCGGTCAGCACGTCGAGCTTGGTCAGTACCAGGTCCGTCAGGCCGTTGACTCGCGTCGCGTAGCGGGTTACCACGGCGTCGTGCCAGCCGCAGCGGCGCGGACGGCCCGTTGTGGTGCCGAACTCTCCGCCCTTGGCGCGCAGGCCGTCGCCCACCTCGTCCAGCAGCTCGGTCGGGAAGGGGCCCTCACCAACCCGCGTGGTGTAGGCCTTGACTACTCCCACCACGCGGTCAATGCGGGTGGGGCCCACGCCGCTGCCAGTGCACGCGCCACCGGCGGTCGCAGAGGACGACGTCACGTACGGGTAGGTGCCGTGGTCGACGTCGAGCATCGTTGCCTGCCCCGCCTCAAACAGGACGGTCTTGCCTGCATCAAGGGCGTCATTGAGCAGGGCGGAGGCGTCCACGACCATCGGGCGCACGCGGTCGGCGTACTTGAGCAGTTCCTCGGTCACAGCCTTGGGGTCCACGGCGCGGCGGTTGAAGATCTTTACCAGCAGGTGGTTCTTCTGTTCCAGGGCACCCTCCACCTTCTGCGCCAGGATGGAGGCGTCAAAGAGGTCCTGAATGCGGATACCCACGCGGTTCATCTTGTCCGCATAGGTGGGCCCGATGCCGCGACCGGTGGTGCCGATCTGGCGGGCTCCCAAGAACCGCTCGGTGACACGGTCCAAAGTGCGGTTGTATGAGGGGATCACGTGCGCGTCTGCGCTGATGCGCAGGCGAGAGCAGTCGATACCGCGCGCCTCCAGGTGGGTGATTTCGTCGAAGAGCACCTCTAGGTCTACCACCACGCCGTTGCCGATGACCGGAGTGACCCCCGGGGAGAGGATTCCCGAGGGCAGCAGGTGCAGGGCGTACTTCTCACCGTTGATCACAACTGTGTGGCCTGCGTTGTTGCCGCCGTTGAACTTGACCACGTAGTCGACGTCGGCACCTAGCTGGTCCGTTGCCTTGCCCTTGCCTTCGTCGCCCCACTGGGCACCGAGCACGATCACTGCGGGCATGTTTTCTCCTTTTGCGCCACGGAGGGCGGCGCAGGTTGGGCTTTCCCTGGCCGCAATGCCGTGCGGCTGGGCGGGGATTCGTGCCCGACGCTCCTCCCGGCGCCCCCTCGATTGGAGGCCGGGCACCGGGCACCTTTTCCCAGGCATGAGTGTAGTTGAGGGGCCCGGGGCCGGGGAGTGGGCGGCCGTGGGATGGGCCTTACAAAAGCGCTCGCGCGCCACGCCCGCCGGGGCCGGGGCGGGGGTGCTGCCTGCCCCCGCGCCGCGCTAGGCGCCGACGCGAAGGGCTCCCCCGGGCATGACCGTAGGTGGGCGACCGCAGGCACGCCGCTCGCGTTGAACCCCACAGGCTCCCCGGGCAAAAGCCGGGTGGGCGGCTGGGAAACCAGCCGCCCACCCGGGACCCGCTGCGGACCACCTCCCGGTAGCCCGTGCCAGCAAGCTCTACTCTGCGGCGCGCGCCTGGGCGACCTCGTACAGAGCGATCCCCGTCGCCACGGCGGCGTTGAGGGACTCCACGGACGCGGCGATCGGGATGGAGACGATCGCGTCGCACGCCTGACGCACCAGGCGGGACAGGCCCTTGCCCTCGCTGCCGGTGACCAACACCAGCGGGGAGGTGGCCAGCTCCAGCTGGCGCACCATCACGTCCCCGCCGCCGTCCAGGCCCACCACGAAGCAGCCCTCCTCCTTCAGCCGCTCCAGCTCCTGAGTCAGGTTGGTGGCCATCGCCACCGGCACGCGCGCGGCCGCGCCGGCGCTGACCTTCCAGGCGGTGGCGTTCATGGAGGCGCTGCGGCGCGAGGGGATCAGCACCCCGTCGGCCCCGAACGCGCCCGCCGACCGCAGCACCGCGCCCAGGTTGTGCGGGTCGGTCACGCCGTCCAGCGCCACGATCAGGGGGGCGTGCCCGGCAGCGTCGGCCGCCTCCAACAGGTCCAGGGCGCTGGCGTACTCGTAGCCGGGGATCTCCACGGCCACGCCCTGGTGCACCGCGCCGTCGGTCAGCTTGTCCAGCTCACCGCGCGTCACCTCGATCACCGGCGCGCCCTGGGCGGCGGCCTCACGGACCACCTCAGCCACCCGGTCGTCGCTCACGCCGCCGGGCGCCATCAGCACCCGCTGGATCGGGATGCCGGCCCGCACGGCCTCGCTAACCGGGTTGCGGCCACTGATCAGCTCGTTGCCCGCCTTCGGCTTCAGGCCCGGACGCAGGCGCGGGGAGCGCATGCCCTCCACGGACTTCGCGTCACGCGCCCGCTTCTCCGCCCTCGCCTTGGCGCGCGCGGCCGGGTGATATGCGCGGTCCTCAGCCTTCGGGGTGGGGCCGCGCCCCTCCAGCTTCTTGCGGGCGTGCCCGCCGGTGCCCTTGTGCGCGCCCTTCTTGGAGCCGTCCTTGCGCACGGCGCCGCGCCGCTGGGAGTTTCCAGCCATTACTTCTCCTTGCAGTTGGACGACGCTTTCCCTGCCGTCCACATTACTTAGTTAGTCACTGCCCGGCCGGGGCCGGGGCTAATCAACTCTCGTCTACGTGCCAGCGCGGCCCGCTGGGCGAGTCCTCCACCACGATACCGGCGGCGCTCAACCGGTCGCGTACCGCGTCCGCCAAGGCCCAGTTCTTCTCGCGACGCGCCGCAATCCGCTCCTCCAGGGCGTGCTTAACCAGCGTCATGAGGGCGCGCTCGCGCGGCTGGGACTGCGTAGCGCCCGTGGCCGCGGCCTGCCCGCGCCACTGCTCGGAGAGCGGGTCCAGCCCCAGCACCTCCAGCATGACCCGGACCTCGCGGGCGGCCCGGGCGGCGCTGGCGGCATCCCCCGCCGCCAGCGCCGAGTTGCCCTCGCGCACCCGCTCGTGCACCACCGCGAGCGCGGCGGACACGTTCAGGTCGTCGTCCATGGCGGCCGCGAACGCCTGCGGGAACGGCACCGCGCTCGCCCTCTCGGCGCCCGCGCCCGCGCCCTCCCCGGCGCCCACGTTCACGGCAGCCGCCTCCCGGCTGCCCTCAAGACCAGCCCAGCCGCTGCCCGCACCATCTGGGCCGCCAACCCCGGAGCCACCCGGCTCGCCAAAGCCACGCTGCTCAATGGGGGCGGACACTGCGGCAGCGTCGGCCACCCGCTCCCCCATCAAGGGGGCGGCCACCGACTCATCCAACTCGGCAGCGCGCTCCACAAAACCGCGCAGGCGCTCCCACACGGTCGCTGCGCGCGCCAGCGTCTCCTCCGAATACTCCACCGTCGAGCGGTAGTGCACGCTCACCAACGCCAAACGCACCACTGCCGCGCTGTGCTGGCGCAGAATCTGCTCCACCACCAGGGAGTTACCGAGCGACTTGCTCATCTTCTCCCCCGCGATCGTCACCCACGCGTTGTGCAGCCAGAAACGCGCCGAACCGTCCCCGGCCGCCCGCGACTGCGCCATCTCGTTCTCGTGGTGCGGGAAGCGCAGGTCGATGCCGCCCCCGTGAATATCGAACTCCGGGCCCAAGAAGCGGCGGCTCATCGCCGAACACTCCAGGTGCCACCCCGGGCGTCCCCTGCCCCACGGCGTGTCCCAGGCGGCGTCGGCCGGCTCACCCGGGCGCGCGGCCTTCCACAGCGCAAAATCGCGCGGGTCACGCTTGTCGCCCTCGCCGTCCTCGCTGGCCTGCGTGGCATCGTCCCCGCCCTGGTTCGTCAACGCCCCGTACTGCGGGAAGGACGGCACATCAAAGTAGACGTTGCCCGGGTTGCCCACGTACGCGTGGCCCGCCTCGATCAGCTCCCCGATCAACGCCACCATCTCGCCCACGTAGCCCGTGGCGCGCGGCTCGTAGGTGGGCGGCAGCACGCCCAGCGCGTCGTAGGCGGCTGTGAACTCCCGCTCGAAACGGTAGGCCCACTCCCACCAGCGGCGCCCGGCCTGCGCGGACTTCGCCAAGATCGTCAATGTCCGTCACGTTGCGCACGATATGAAGCGGCGCACGAAAAACGTCTATGGGTCCCAAGAGACTCGTTGTCACGGTAGGCGGTTTCGCGGATATCGGTTGCACAACCGAACCAAGTACAGCACAACA